>VMGG01000003.1 GCA_007376425.1 Parcubacteria group bacterium Gr01-1014_2
CAATTCATTGAAACAGAGACCAAAATAATCGGCCCTTTAACCTGGAAACAGTTTATCTGGGTGGCTATGGGAGTGGGTCTGCTTTTAATACTGATCAGGTTTTTATCAGGCTTTTGGCTGATTTTTGTTTCGATTATAGTGCTAGCAGTTTTTGGCTCATTGGCTTTTGTCAGGATAGAAGAAATGAGTCTATTGGAATACTTAATAAAAGTGTTGAATTATGCTCTGGGTCCGAAAAAGTATTTATTTAAAAAAGACGATAACTAATATGCCTGAAGTAAGCGCTAAACAATTCGTAGAAATACAAGAAATCAGGGACAACATCTTGATTCTAAAAGACGGTTCGCTTCGCCAAATTATGAAAGTCGGCTCAATCAATTTTGAATTGAAATCACAAGATGAGCAGCTTGCCATTTTGCAGGGTTTCAGGAACTTTCTCAATGCTCTGGATTTTTCATTGGAAATTATGGTGATGTCGCGAAAACTTAATATTTCCGGCTATCTCGCCTTTATCGACAGCCTTATTGAAAACCAGCAAAACGAGCTGATGAGAATCCAGGCGGTTGACTATTCAAAATTCGTGAAAGAATTGACCCAGCTGGCTAATATTATGGATAAAGAATTTTTCGTAGTGGTGCCATATTATCTCGGGCCAAGAGCGAGTAAAGGAATCAGCAATGCGTTAAAGAGCTTTTTTAAACCGTCGGAAATATTTAAAAAACTCACTCCCGAAGAATTTGATGCTTATAAACTCCAACTGAATCAAAGAGTCAATTTAATGTTTGAAAATTTATTCGGTCTTGGTTTGACGCCTAAAGTTATGGAAAGAGATGAATTAATTAATCTTTACTATCGATTTTACAATCCAGAAGCAGTTGTATGAAATCCAAAATCCAAAGCACAAATGACAAAACAAATTTAGAATTTATTAAATTATAATTTTATAAAATTGTTTTGAATTTTGGATTTTGACATTTGAATTTCAAACTATGGCTTTATTCAAAAAAATCAAAGAAGAAAAAATAAATCTGGAACAAAAGCAGCCGGCGATTGACGAACTCCTGGCTCCGTCAGCCGTAAGTATTTCTCCAAATAACATTCAGGTCGGTGAAAGACTGGCCCGGACCATTTTTATTTCAAATTATCCGCGTTTTCTTAATTCCAACTGGTTTTCCCAAATAATTAACTTAGACCAGGAGCTGAACATTGCTTTTCATATCCACCCCGAAGACACAGGCGCTATTTTAAAAAAACTAAGAGACCGGTTAGCCCGGCTTCAGGCTCAAGCCATAGAAGAACAAGAAAAAGGCAAAGTCCGCGATCCAGTCCTGGAAACTGCCATTACTGACATTGAAGATTTAAGAGACAAACTCCAGCTTGGGACGGACCGGTTTTTTCGTTTCGGTCTTTACGTCACTATTTTAGGCAAAGACCAAAAAGAACTGGATGAGGTCGAGAAAAAAATAAGAAACTCTATGGAAGCCCAGTTAATCTCGGCCAGATCATCAATTTTTAGAATGAAGGAAGGATTTACTTCGACTTTGCCGCTTGGCAAAGATGAATTAAGCGTTCTCTCACCCTTAAACACCGAGCCAATCTCTTCAAGTTTTCCATTTGTCTCTTATGACTTAACCCAAGACCAAGGCATTCTTTATGGAATTAATCTGCACAATAACTCGCTGATTTTGTTTGACCGATTCAGTTTGGAGAACGCCAATGAAGTGGTCTTCGGGACTTCTGGCGCGGGGAAAAGTTTTTACGTTAAGCTTGAGGTTCTGCGTTCAATTCTTTTCGGAACCCAGGTCTTTGTGATTGATCCGGAACACGAATACAAGCATGTGGCTGAAACTTTAGGCGGCTCATTCATTAAAATATCAATTGCTTCGGAAAACCATGTTAATCCCTTTGATCTGCCTTCTCCGCGCGAAGACGAAAGGCTCGAAGATGTCTTTAGAAGCCATGTTTTAGATTTAACCGGCCTAATGAGAGTAATGCTTGGTAAACTTACGCCTGAAGAAGAATCAATTTTAGATGAAGCCCTGATTCAAACTTATGCCATTAAAGATATCTACCCGGAGAAGGATTTTTCCGGAAAAGAGCCACCTTTGATGGGCGACTTTCAAAATGTTTTAGAAAGCATGGCCGGCGCCGACTCATTGGTCATCAGGATTAAAAAATACACTGAAGGGACTTTTTCAGGTTTTTTGAATCAACCGACCAATGTTGGTTTGGATAATCAACTTATCGTTTTTTCTATCCGCGATATGGAAGATGAATTAAAACCAATAGCCATGTATCTGGTCTTGAATTTCATTTGGACCAAAGTTAGAAAAGAATTAAGAAAAAGAATCTTAGTAGTCGACGAGGCCTGGTGGCTTTTGAGAAATGAGGCCGGAGCAAACTTCTTATTAAATACGGCTAAAAGAGCCAGAAAATATTTTTTGGGCCTAACTACTATTTCCCAGGACGTGCCTGATTTTATAAATTCGCCTTTTGGAAAACCGATTGTCACTAACTCGGCTTTACAGCTTTTGACGCGGCAAAGCCCAGCCGCAATTGAATCAGTCAAGGAAACATTCAATCTTACCGAGGCTGAAAAATTGACTCTCCTCGCTTCCCGGGTTGGGCATGGCTTATTTTTTGCCGGCTCGAATCACGCCGCGATCCGGGTAGTGGCTTCTTATACTGAAGACCAAATAATTACTTCGGATCCGAGGCAAATTTTGGAAATTCAAGAAGCAAAAAAAGAATGGCTAAAAGAGACAGGTTCGCAATAGTAATATGAATCTAAGAAAAAATTTAATTGTTTTGACTGTTGTCCTAAGCGGAGTTTTAGCCTCTCTTTTATTTTTGAATTTTCAAGAATTTGGAAAAAACCAAAAGGCTCAAATTCTTGAAACCGATAATAAGCTAAGCAACCTGCCGGTAAAAATAAGCAAAGGGCTGGTTGATTATTTTAATCTTAACGGCTCCGGCAAAGTAATTTTTTACGAAAAGCTTGATTCAATGGTTTATGAAGCCAGCCTTGATGGAAAAAGTAAAAAAGAATTGGCCAGAATCCCCGGAGTTTCTGAAGTCATATTCAACCCAGTTAGCTTAGAAATCATAGCCACGATCAGAGATACAGACGGTTTAGGAAAATCGTATTTCAACTTAGAAAACAACCAAAAGATTAAATTAGACCAGAGGATAAGGAATGCCGCTTTTTCTCCTGATGGCGCTAACCTCGCTTATTTTTTCTATGATGAAAATTATAACGAGGGAAACATTTCCATATCCAAACCAGATGGTTCTGATTTTATAAATATTTTCAAGACCAGGAGTAAAAATCTAAAAATACTATGGCCGGCCAAAGACCTGATTGTCTTTTATCCGGAAACAGAAAATAGTGAATTATCAGCCTTTTCAATAAAACCTGATGGAAAAGAATTTAAAAGACTGATGGAATCAGAGTATTTGGCTTACTCTAATCAAAAACCAAAAGAAGAAATTCTTAAAAACTTGGGGATCGAGGCATCAAACATTAAATTAGATCTTTTAGAAACTCATCTTGTATTTATAAACGCAAAAGACGGAAAGTTGTATTCCTTAAAGATCTAATTTTTTGAAAAAATGCCTAATATATTTTTAAAATCCGGCTTGAGACCGGCTTTTTTATAAAGAACCAAAAACATCATAACAGTAACAATAATTTCAGTCATTAAAGTAGTGAGCGAAGCGCCGATATAAGAGTATCTTGGAATAACTATAAGATTAGAAATAATATTCAAAACTGCGCCGGAAAGATAAATCCACATCCCGGCTTTTTGAAATTCCAAAGCGATCAGGGCTTTACCGCCTAAATTATTTAAGAAAACCATGCCGACAACCAAGGCCATTATTCTTAAAGGAGCGGCTGAAGAAATAAATTCTTCTCCTCCAAGAATTAAAACTATCGGCTCGGCAAATAAAAATAGCCCTGCCACTACCGGAATAGCCATCAGAAAAAGAATGTTAAAGGTCTTCTTAAAAATCCGGTTAAAAAGACCGCTTGTCTGGGCTAAGGCAGAAAAAGAAGGCATCGTCAGTTCAACCAGGAGGGCTGGGAAAAATACGATTGTTTCTAATATCTTAGCGGCTAATCGGTAAATCCCGACATCGGCCTGTGGTTTCATCAATGAAAGCATTAAGGCATCGGTTCGAATATAAATAGCAGTAAATAAAATTGAGGCGGCGACCGGCAAGGAAACTTTTAGAACGTTCTTGACGTAAGAAAAGTCAAAAGTAAGAGAGAAGGCCACAAAACGACGAGACAAAAGTAAAATAATCAAAAATTGAATACCGGCCGTTAAAGAAAGTATCCAGATAAAAGCCAAGAGCCCAAAACCCTTATTCACCGCGTAAACGACCAAACCAAGCTGAATCAAACGGGTTAAAACATCTGAAAATGAAACGCTATAAAAAGCGCTGTATTTTTGAAAAATCCCAGCCAGTATCTGGCTTAAAGAAGAAAAGATAACAAAAATTGAAGCAACTAAAATTCCTTTTTTAATTTCCTCTGAATAAGGCAGGAATAAACCGATGATAAAAGCCGAGATTACGACTAAAAAAAGAGAGATTAACCGTAAGGTAAAGATATTTCCGGAAATAAAACTTTCCTTGTCTGGATGACGAGAGATTTCTCTGACGTGAACTACATGAAGGCCAAAATCAGCTAAGACGGTAAAAATAAAAAGGTAAGAGAGTACGGTTTCATAAGCACCGTACCCGGCAAGTCCCAGGTGCCGAGTTAAAAAACTAATTATGGCGAGGCCCACTATTGCCGTGATAAATCTTGAAACAGAGGCAATGAAAAAATTTTTATAAATTGAGTTCAAAGAGATGGTTTTATCATTACTCTTCTTTTTGGCTCTTCGCCAATACTTTCAGTGGTAATGTCGGGCCAATCAGCTAATTCAATGTGGACCAATCTTCTTTCATAGGCTGACATTGGGCTTAAGACATATGACTTTTGAGAGGCTTGCACTTTTTTGGCCACCAGTCTTGCCAGTTCTGATATTTTACCGTTCCTTTTTTCTAAAAAATTATTTAAATCAAGGATTAGATTGATTTTCTGATTTAGTTCTTTAGCGGCCAGATTTTTAGCAATGTGTTCAAAGGCCTTCAAGTTTTTTCCCTTGTCATCTAATAGCAAAGGCTGGTCTTCTTTGGAATCAATCTTAACAATAAATAAGTCTTGCTCTCCCTGTCCCTTTTGTTTCTCTATGCCCAAATTATCAAAGTAAAAACCAGCTTTTTCAAAAAGTTCCTTAACGGTCTCTAAAATTCGTTGTTCTGTCTGATTTTCCATATTCTGATTTTACCCGTGAGCGGCTGGGCCTGTTTATATAAGCCTGTTCAAAGATTGAAAATACGGTTGTGGCTATCCAGTAAAGCGGCAGGCCAGCCGGAAAACTCATCGAAACTATTATAGTAATCACGGGTAAAAAATACAACATCTGCTGGTTCATCGAAGCTAGGGGGTTGGTCGTCGACGGGACTTTTTGGTCTTTTTGAAGAGTTGGGTTTTTTGAAAAAGAGAGGCTTGACTTCGTCTGTATAAACTGGCTGATTCCGGCAATTAAGGCCAGGGGCAGGCTCTTTTTAGTTAAATCAAGAAATCCTAATGAAATTGAATTCAAAGAAGCCGGATTTTTAATGAAACTATATAAAACTGACAAAGAATCTTCTCCAAACCCAGCGATTGAAACCCGGTAAAGGGCTATTAAAATTGGGAGTTGAATTAATAGCGGCAGGCAGCCGGAAAAGGGGTTAACATTATACTGACGGTATAAATCCATAACCTGCTTAGACTGCTCTCGAGAATCATTCTTAAATTTTTCTTGGATTTCCTTCACTCTTGGCTGGAGTTCGCTTAAAGCTTTTTGAGACCTGAAAGTTTTAATTGACAAGGGACTCAAGATTAACCTAATGATTAGGGTCAGCAAAATTATTGCTATCCCAAAATCGTTAAAAGCAACGGTATTGTATAAGAAAACAAGAAGATTAAAAAAAGGAACGTATAAAAATGTGTCAAATAGTCTGGTCATGGCAAATTAACTCCTCCTTTTGACCAGGGGGCGCATCTTAAAATTCTGATTAGCGATTTAATCAAGCCCGTGGAAAATCCGTATTTATTTATGGCCGCGATCGAATATTCTGAACAAGAAGGATAAAAGCGGCAGCCGGCCATGGGATTAACAAAAACAAGGCTAAAGGGAAGTGAAATATTCTTCTGATAAAATCTAATTAGTTTTACGAGTATTTTTCTCATCGCCTAATTCTGTTTAGTTCCTTAATTAATGCTTCTTTTAACTGGTCATATTTTAGGCTTAAAGATGCTGATTTAACGGTAACAACCAAGTCATAGCCTGGTTTATCATTTAAAATATTTAATCTAACGATTTCCCTTATCCTTCTTCTGATTTTATTCCTGATAACTGATTTCGGTGAAACCTTGGAGCTGATGATCACAAGGAATCTGGAAAAAAAGAGGCTATTGGGATAGAATCTAATGCGAAAAAAATTAGAATCAATAACCATCCCCTTTTTAAAAACTTTTTCAATTTCTAACTTACCAACCAATCGATATTTCTTTGGTAAAACCATATAAATCTACGGGATCAATCTTTTCCTTCCTTTTCTTCTTCTTCTTGTTAACGTTTTCTTGCCAGCATTACTAGAGCTCCTTTTTCTGAAGCCGTGTTTACTTTTTCTCCTTCGTTTCTTTGGCCTAAAAGTGGTTATTTTCATAATTAGTAGAGTAGCCCGTTTTTTTTAATTGGTCAATTCCCTGAATTGACAAAGTGAAATATAGTAGTTTTGCTAAACCACTTATTATCAACAAATTCTCAACTTAGTTAAATTGTTATTTTCTGTATTTGTAAAATAGAATTAGGGTTAGTGTAAATTGAGATGGTTTCAAAACCATCTCAATATCTATTATGACTAATCTCACTAATGAAGAAATATGGCGGGGCGTTCTTAGCGAAATGGAAGTATCTTTGAGCCGGGCTAGTTTTGTCACCTGGTTTAAAGACACTAAAATCATCTCCAAAGAAAACGGCCAAATTGTAATTAGCGTGCCCAATGGCTTTGTTAAAGAATGGATCCAAAACAAATTTAACAAGCAGATTTTCCAGCAGCTTAAACAAATTGATAATGATGTCCGGGAGATAAACTATGTTGTCGGTAATCCTTTCATCAAAAACGCTGATCCAAAGATTTTCACCAAAGAAATACCGTTGGAACAAATCCAGGAAACTTCGGACACAGATATTGATCCTAAAACTAATTTAAACAGAAAATATACTTTGGATAATTTTGTTGTTGGAGCAAATAATGAATTGGCTTATGCGGCCAGCATGGCGGTAGCTAAAAATTTAGGCAAAACATATAATCCATTTTTTATTTATGGCGGCGTGGGTTTGGGGAAAACCCATCTTTTACAAGGGATCGCCAATAAAATTATGAAAGATAACCCAGATAAAAGAATCATCTACCTGCCGGCTGAAAAAATGGTTAGCGAGCTTATTGAGGGGCTAAAAAATAAAACCATAGAAGATGTAAAGATGCGGTATGTCCAAAAAGATGTTTTAATCGTCGATGATGTCCAATTTCTAGCCGCCAAAGAGACGACCCAAGAAATATTTTTTGCCACCTTTAATAATCTTTACAACCGGAATAAGCAAATTATTTTATCCTCTGATCGGGCCCCCAAGGCGCTTTCAGCCATAGAAGAAAGATTAAAGTCGCGTTTTGAGGGCGGGATGATTGCCGATATTGGCATCCCGGCCTATGAAACCAGATTGGCTATTCTGAAGATGAAAATGAAGAGCAAGCCCGTAGTTTTACCCGACGAAATACTCGAATATATTGCGGTTAATATCCAAAAGAATATAAGAGAGCTCGAGGGGGCATTGAATAGAATTGTCGCGGTAGTTGACTTGACCGGCCGAGAACCTACTTTAAAAGATGTAGAAAAACTTTTAAAGGCTTATATTCAGGCGAGCTACCGGAAGACCAGCGCCCAGACAATAATTAAAACTGTTTGTGATTTTTACGGAATAACCTTAAGCGATCTTCTTAAAAAAAGCAGGAAAACTTTCTTGGTTAGACCCAGACAAATCGCCATGTATCTTTTAAGAGAAGATACTAAAGCATCTTTTCCTGATATTGGCAGCCGGTTGGGCGGGAAAGATCATTCGACCGTAATTCATGCTTATAGAAAAATTATTGAAGAGGCTGATGGCAATGAAAGTTTGAAACAAGAAATAAATTTAATCAGAGAAAGAATATATAATAAGGCTTAAAGAAGTTGTAGATAAGTATGTTGACTTATGTCTAACAACTTGAAGATTTTACTTTAATAACTTTGGTTCGAAATTAAAAATAAAAAACATTTAACAAGGTTATCCAGAGTTACTAATAATTTATTAAGTAGGGATTGATTAAGTATAGTCTATTAAACTTCTAAAAAATTATACTTTTCAACACTATTATTATAACTATATTATCTTTAATTTAAGAATTAAGAATAAATAATAATTATGAAGCTTACAATTTTAACAAAAAATCTTCAGTTCGGATTAAATGCCGTTAAAAATATAGTGGGTAAAAATTTAAACCTGCCTGTTTTAAATACTATTTTAGTAGAGTCTAAAAACAATAAACTAAACTTATCTAGTACAAATTTAGAACTAGGCATAAATTTCCACCTTAGCGCCACCATTGAAAACGAAGGAGTGGTGGCAATTCCGGCCAGGATATTTTCCGACTTTATTTCGAATATTAGGGACGAAAAAATAGAGCTTTCCCTAAAAGATAATATTTTGAGTATTCAAAGCGCTAATTTTAAAACTAAGATAATTTGTTTTAACCCAAAAGACTTCCCCTTAATCCCAAAATTAAAAAAAGAACCAATAGTGGTTTTGCCGAGTAAGGTTTTAAAAAATAGCCTTAGCTCGGTTTTTGATTCGGTTTCTTTGTCACAGACAAGGCCCGAATTAGGAGGTGTTTTCGTCAACTTTAATAAAAACAAGATTTACTTTGCTTCCACGGATAGTTTTAGATTAACTGAAAAAATTATCAGCAGCAGTTCCAGTAAACAGATTTCAGTTATTATTCCAAGAAATACGGTAGCAGAATTAATAAGAATTTTGGCCGATTATGAAAAGGACATTTCAATTAACATCGAAGAAAATCAGGTCCAATTCTATTCTGATGACTTTGAAATCATTTCCCGGCTTATTGACGGACGATACCCAGACTATCAAAGAGTTATTCCAGTTAAAATAGTTTCTCAAATTTTATTTAAGAAAGACGATCTCCAAAATAACATTAGATTAGCCGGCCTCTTTTCGAGTAATATTAACGACATCGGCTTAAGGGTTGATAAAAAGGAAATAGTTATTTTTTCAAAAAATTCTGACCGGGGAGAATTCAATTCAAGAGTTAAAAACAATTCAGGAATCCAAATTGAAGAACCATTCGAGGTTCTATTAAATTATAATTACTTAGTCGATGGATTAAAAAATATGCCGTCAGAGGACGTAGTTTTTGAATATACCGGGGAAGGGGCGCCGGTGATTTTAAAACCAAAAGATACGGATTTCAATCTAACCTATTTGATTATGCCCCTTAAAACATAGGAGCTAAAAACGGCTGAAATAAAGATGGAGATTAAAGTTTTTAACGATGAGGATCGAAGTCTGTATAATAATTTTTTACTCCAGTCTGAATATAAAGACATCCTTCAGTCTTGGCAATGGGGCGAAATAAAATCAAAATTCAATTTTAACTGGAAAGCTATAAGAATAGGGTTTTTAGAAAATAAGGAGTTAAAAGGGATAGCCCAGATATTGGAAAGAAAATTACCTTTTGGTTTTTCTCTGCTTTATATTCCTCGCGGACCAGTAACTGATTGGGATAATTTAAATTTAGTTCAGGATTTGACCTCCTCGCTTAAAGATTTTATTGATAAATTTAATAAGAAAACTATTTTTTTGAGATTAGAGCCTCCAGTGAATACTACAAAAAAAGAAGTTAAAGAAATATTAAAAAATAATGGCTTTAAAAAATATTTTAAAATTGTTCAACCACCATCAACTTTATTAATCGACTTAACGCCGTCTGAAGAAAATTTATTTAAGACCTTCAGAAGAACAGCCAGGAATCTTATTTATCGTTCTGAAAGAGAGGGGATAACGGTAGGGGTTTTCAATAATTCTGAAATTACAATTGATGAGTTGAAAGGTTTTTACAATCTTTATAGAGAAACCGGAAAAAGATTCTCTTTTTCTTTAAGGCCATTCAAGCAGTTTGAGTATCTGTTAAAGGAGGCGGGCGAATTAGTTACACTTAAACTTTATAAAGCAAGGATTAAGGGTTTAATTTTGGCCTATGGTTTGGTTTTGATACTAGGAGATAAGGCTTTTTACATCTGGGGCGGTACTAGTCGGCATAAATCCTATAGTAAATTTTTTAACTACGGATACGTTTGGGCAATGTTAAAGGATTTAAAGAATTCTGGGGTCAAGACTTTTGATTTCTGGGGGTTAGGCCCTTTAGATAATAAAAAGCACCCCTGGTATGGATTTAGTCTTTTTAAAACAGCTTTTGGTGGAGAAAGATCTGATTATATTGGAGCTTTTGAACTATCAAAGTCAAAACTAAATCCTCTGTTTAAGGTTATAGATAGAGTGATTACCCCAAAATATAGAGCTACGAGCTCATGATAAACTAATAACCGATAACAAATAACTTAAAGACAGGTTAGTTGATTATAATTCCGTTATTCATTGTTAGTTATAAATCATTAGTTATTGGTAGTTCTTCACCGCCCATTCCCAATTATTATATTGAGGGTCATTTGATGGATTTGAAGGGACTGGCCCGCGCGGGTCAGCTTTATCTAAATAATGAAGAATCGTGTGCGTTTCTCCATTTTCATCAACATAACTTCCATTGAGCATTATCTTATCAATGAATACAGGGTCTGGTTTCTGAAATTCTTCTACTGACTCGTCTTTTAATATTTCTAATATAAATTCTCTCCAGATCGGAGCTCCGGCGGAAATGCCGCCTCCTTCGGCTGTCATTTCTGTATTATCATTATTGCCCACCCAGACGCCGGTAACTATGGATGGAGTATAGCCGATTGTCCAGGCATCACGGAATTTCTGGGTAGTCCCGGTTTTTACGGCCACCGGCCTATCAGAAATATTAAGCAGGCTGTTTAATCCAAAAAGCAGGCCCCGGGCTGAATTATCAGACAAGATGTCATTGATTGTCCTGGCGGTTTGCTCGGCTACTTTTCTTTGAGGGTCCAAGTCAAATTCCTCGATTATCTTTCCTTCCGCATCTTCGACCTTGAGAATGAAGCTCGATTGATTGTAGATTCCGTCATTGGCAAAAACTCCATAGGCGCTGACCAAGTCAAGAGGTCGGACATCCCCTCCGCCCAAAACCAGCGACAAGCCAAAATTATTACTGTCGCCTAAAAAATTTATCCCCAAATCATTGGCTCTTTCAATTGATTCATTGACCCCGGCTAAATAGAGAATCTTAACTGAAGGAATGTTTAAAGAACTTCCCAAGGCCTGTCTTAAAGTTACTGGCCCTCTAAATTTCTCGTCAGAATTTTGAGGATGATAACATTCCAGCTCATACTGATCTTTTTCCTGATTGCCTTCGGGCGGACAAAAGGGATTGAATTCTGTTTTGGCGTCAAATAAAATCGTTTTATCGGTCAGGCCCTTATCCAGGGCCATCGAATAAACAATTGGTTTAAAAGCCGAGCCGGGCTGCCGGAAAGCAGTGACGACATTAAAATTTCCATCTTTTTCAATATCAAAATAATTTCTTGAGCCGACCAAAGCTAAAATTTCTCCAGTTCTTGGGTCAAGAGTAACCAGGGCAGCATTGCCGGCCCTAAAGTTTTGTTCGTTTCTGTCAGCATATTTTTGGATAATCTCCTCGGCCTTTTGTTGCATTTCCCAATTTAGGGTAGTGTAGACTTTTAATCCGCCGTTTTGAATCAAGTCTTCGCCGTACTTCTCAACCAAATATTCCCTGATCATCATCACAAAATGAGGGGCTAATATTCCGCCGTTAAAGGGAGAAGCAAGTTTCGTCTCCTCGTTTTTGGCTTGATTAAATTCAGCTTCAGAAACAAGGCCTGACTCGAGCATTCTATCAAGAATAAGATTTTTCCTTTCAAGCATTTCTTCTTTATGAGAGCCGTAAGGAGAGTAAAAACTAGGCGCCTTAATTAAACTGGCTAAAATAGCTGATTCATTTAGGGTCAAGTTTTTGGCTAGTTTGCCAAAATAGCCCTGACTGGCCTCCTCGGCCCCAAAAATATTTGAGCCAAAAGATACTTGATTAAGGTACATCCAGAGGATCTGGTCTTTTTCAAACCGGCGTTCTATTTGCAGAGCCAGAATCGTTTCTTTAAATTTTCTGGAAAAAGTTTTCTGACGGCCGAGCAATGAGTTTTTAACTAATTGCTGGGTTATGGTCGAACCGCCTTGAGATAGTCCCCGGTCCTTAATATTTACAAAAATAGCCCTGACGACGCCTTTTATGTCTAATCCTTGGTGAGCATAAAAATTTCCATCTTCAGCAGCAATAGCAGCCTCTTTTAGATTTTCAGGCATTTGGTCAAAAGGGATAATTGTTCTTCTTTCATCGCCGTGAACATTAAACAAAACTGTTTCGCCCTTGCGGTCAAGAATCTTAGTTCCTTCATTGACTCGGCGGGTGATAATAGTTTGAGGGTCAGGAATCTGGGGGGCAAAATAAGCAAATGCCGCGAGGAATCCAATAATGCCAAGAACAATAAGCCAAAGCAAAGCCATTACGGCGACTTTTATTAATTGACTGTATTTTTTAGCATTTTTTCGTTTCATGTTTTGATATTTTGTCATAAATCTGTTTTTTTGTCATTATAGGACTATGGCTAAGGTTTTAATTGATGAAGTAAAAATTCAAGAGCTTTTAACCAGAGGGGTGGAGAATATTTATCCAAACAAAGAGTTTTTGGAACAGAAGCTTAAAGACGGAGCAGAGCTTAGGGTTTATTTAGGCATTGACCCGACTGGGCCAGACCTTCATTTAGGCCATTCGGTCCAGCTTCTAACCCTTAAAAGGTTTCAAGACTTAGGCCATAAAACAATTTTAGTGGTTGGCGATTTTACTGCTCGGGTTGGTGATCCTAGCGGACGAGACCAAAGAAGAATTCCTTTGACTGAAGAGCAGGTAGAAGAAAATGAAAAAAAATATAAAGAGCAGATAGGGAAAGTCCTAGACCTAAAAAAAACTGAAATTCGCCATAATGGTGATTGGCTCGGAAAGTTTAGGTTTGAAAATGTTTTGGAGCTGGCTTCTAAAAAAACAGTCCAGCAGCTGTTAGATCGAGATATGTTCCAGAAAAGAATTGAAAAAGGGGAACCGATTGGAGCTAATGAATTTTTATATCCCTTAATGCAGGGTTATGATTCAGTGGCCTTAGAAGTAGACGGTGAACTCGGAGCGACTGACCAGACATTTAATATGCTGGTTGGCCGTGATTTAGAAAGGGGCTATCTTAATAAAGAAAAATTCGTATTAGCAACCCGGCTTTTGGTTAACCCAAAAACAGGCGAAAAGATGATGTCTAAAACCGCAGGTAATTATATTTCTCTTCGGGCTTCTCCTATAGAAATGTATTCTGGGGTTATGGCTCTACCCGATGAAGCGGTTTTTGAAATGTTTGAATTATGCACCGAAGTTCCCATGGGGAAGATAAGTGTTTTAAAATCAGAGAGTATTCTGAAAGCCAAACAAGACTTGGCCTTTGAGATTGCGAAAATATACCACGGAGAAAAAGAAGCCGAAAAGGCCAAAGATGAATGGAGCAGGGTTTTTTCAAAAGGAGAATATCCCAGCGAAATGGAACAAGTGGAAAGGAGAAGATTAGTTGAACTTGTTGGGATAGTGACGCAGGATAGTTCCAGTTCTGCCAAGATATTAATAGACCAGGGGGCTGTCAGGGTTAACGGAGAGGTGAGAAAGGAATGGAATTTTATGCCTGAAGCAGGAGATATTATTCAAATCGGCCCGCGAAAATTCGTCAAAGTAAAGAAGTAAACCCCCACACTCATGCATGAGTGTGGGGGTAAAGCAAAATCCCGCTTTAAGCGAGATTTTGATTGAAGTTACACCTCCTCTTCTTCATCTTCATCTTCTTCATCCTTATCCTTTTTCTTTTCCTCGTCCTCGTCATCATCATCGTCCTCATCATCCTGAAGAAGATATTTTAATAAATCTTTTTCCATTTTTCCTATTTTAGAACTTGCTCTTTACTAGATTTCTCGACCTTTAAGGTTTTTTCAATTTTTGATAATTTTACCCTATTTTAGCTATATAGAATTCTCTGTCAAGTCTTACATCCCAAGATCGCTAAAGCCAGAGCATCTGCCGCGTCATCAGGTCTAGGTTCTTCTTTTAGGTTGAGGATCAGTTTAATCATTTTTTGAATACTGCCTTTTGACGCCCGGCCATAATTAGTCAGAGCTTTTTTTAATTCAAGAGGGGCAACTTCTGTGAAAGGAATTTTGTTTTCAGCTAAAGCAAGGATCAGCACTCCTTTTGTTTGGGAGACTTGGATTGCGGTTTTCCTGTTTTTAAAGAAAAACAGTTTTTCCAGGACGACTACATCAGGTTTTATCTGGGCAATTAATTTTTCAAACGAGTTTTTGACAGCCAAAAGACGCAGAGAATCTTCTTTTTCATTGACTCTGATTACGCCATAATCCAGGCAGCTTAACTTTCCAGCTTCATTTTTAATTGCGCCGTATCCAATCAGAGTAGAGCCAGGATCGATTCCAAGTATTATCAAAAACTTGCAACTTACAACCAACAACTAACGACCCATTTGAGACAAAAGTCGTTAGTCGTAAGTTGTTTAGTCGTTAGTTAAGTTGCTCATGACCTCTTCAACTTCATCCTGATCATCCAGGGCTTCTAAAAGTTTGTCTAACTTTTCTTGAGTAGCTGGGTCTTTGAGAGAGGCAGGTTGATTAAACATCCAAGATAAGCTTTCTGGCTGGACTATTTTTGAGCCATGCTCATTTAGTATTTTTTTAATTTCAGGAAGAGTTCGGTTGCGATTATCAGTGATTGCTTTGATTCTTAAAGCAATACCTCCTGGACCAAGAGCTTCAATAAGCAGTTCTTCAAGCTGGCCCTGGTCTTTATCAGACACTTTTTTCAGGGCCTTATCTATATTTTCTTTCGGCATATTAGCTGCTTTGGCTTTTTCAATCGCTTGAGATAAGATTGGATTTGTTTTAGGATCAACTCCTTTTTTAGCGGCTAAAGTAATTAAACGAGAAAGTTTGCTAAAAATCTGGCCGCGTTTTTGGTCGGTCAGTTCCTTTTTGTGTTTTATTTGACTCCAGCGGGAATGACCACTCATAATTCGTGGATTTCTTGATCACTCGGATGCGATTTAATAAACTGATCGTATAACTGAAGAATTTTATCTTTAACCTGTTGAGGATATGGGATTTGTTCAAATTTGAATTCCGGAATTTCTGCAGCGGTTTGGACTATTACTGTCCCATAATTAAAAAATGTAGGTAGTAGACCCTCGACTTTGACCGTGACATCTTGTATTTTTGAAAGCCGTAATTCAGAGATATCCCTTTTAAATAAGCCAAGCTGGTGAATTTCTAAAATCCTGTGGTCAGTCACTATCCAGGTGTCCAGATAAAAATCGGTCAGGGTTTTAAAAAGGAAATACCAAACCGATAAAATATAAAGACTCAATAAAAATTCAGCCAGGTAAAGATTATTTCTCTGGAGGCTAAAAAAGTCATTAGCCAGATAGAAGAGGATCAGTCCAAAGAGAGTCATGATCGTAAAGCCGAAATAAATAAAAAATAAAACAAGCCAGTGCCTTCTTAGAAAAAATACTACCAGCTCATATGATTTTTGGGAAGGGAAGGTATTCATTAGAACGTTTGAATATTTAGATATTTAAATATTCCAGGCCATTCAATTTTAGAAAACAATTGGAAATTAACAAATATCAGAACAATCAAGCCGATGGAAAAGATAAAAGCTAAAAGTTTAGTTTTATAATCTAAGCCGAATCTAAAAAGGTGATAAATAATGAATAAAGAGTTAACCACATAGCTCATTAGAAAAATTATGAGGATGGTTAAAGGCAGATTCGCTATCAGGCTATTCATATAAAAATATTTAAATATTTAAACTTCTTTCTTGTTTAATTCCAAGGTGGTCAAAGGCAAGTCTGGTCGCAACCCGGCCTTTAGGGGTCCTGGCTAAAAATCCTATCTGCATGAGGTATGGTTCAAAGACGTCTTCAATGGTTTCTTCTTCTTCGGCGATAGAAGCAGCAATAGTTTTTATTCCAACCGGGCCGCCATTAAAGTTAGAAATAATGATTTGGAGGATTTTCCGATCAGTCATTTCAAGGCCGAGTTTATCAATGTCAAGCATCTTTAAAGTCTCGGTCATTACTTTCGGGGTGATTATTTTTTCACCTTTGACTTGGGCGAAATCCCTGGCTCTTTTAAGAAGCTTGTTAGCAATTCTGGGGGTATAACGGCTGGCGCTGGCCAGCATTCTTTGAGCTTCTTTTTCTATCCCGACGTTTAAAATTTTTGCCGAACGGCCGATTATTTTTTCAATATTTTCTTGGTTATAAAAATCGAGCCGGTAATGACCGCCGAAACGCGAACGGAAAGGGGACGAGAGAAGAGCGATTCTGGTGGTTGCGGCAATCAAAGTGAAATGGGGAAGATTAATTTGGATCGTTTTAGCCGAAGCGCCTTTGCCGATTATAATATCCAGCTTAAAGCTTTCCATGGCCGGATAAAGGACTTCTTCAATTATTTTGTTCAGTCGGTGGACTTCATCAATAAAGAATATGTCTCCATCCTGAAGGTTGGTTAGAATTGCGGCAATGTCGCCTGCTTTTTCTAAGGCAGCGCCGGAAGTGATTTTTATGTTGCCATTATTTTCTTTGGCAATAATATGGGCCAAGGTAGTTTTGCCAAGTCCGGAAGGCCCGTAGATTAAAATATGTTCAAGAGGTTCTTTTCTCGTTTTAGCTGCCTGGATCATAATTTTTATATTTTCTTTTGTTTTGTCCTGTCCGACAAAGTCGTTAAAAGTCAGAGGCCTTAAAGTTTGGTCTAATATCTTATCTTCTAATTGAGGCTCAATTATACTTTTAGGTTTTTGTTCTTTCATTTTTTATCAACATCTAAATAACAGCTTATACTATGCTATTCCACGATTATATCTTGACTTGACAAATTTATTTTATCAATATATAATGTATAATGTATTAATAACCCAAATATGGGTCTTTTAATTTATTCTACACAAAGGTTTCTGACAGGGTGCGGGTAACTGGTCTTTGATTTAAAACCACGGACCTTACTGGAATATCCAATCTATGGATAGCTTGGAGACGCTTAGCGTCTTCTGGGCTACTCCTAGAATTTATTCTGCCCTCGCATTTCCCAAGATCGAGGTTTTACTCGCACCCTGTCAGGAACCCAAGATTCTTTCGATTTCCGCCAGATCAGTTATTCCATCCAAAACTTTTAAGTAACCATCTTGAAGCACGGTCATCATACCCTTTTTTATAATCAATTCTCTTATTTCGCTGATGGCCGGCGATTTTAGGATTAACTTTTCAACTTCCTGGTCTATTGGAAATGCTTCAAATATCCCGATTCTTCCCTGATAGCCGGTAAAGTTGCATCTCTTACATCCCGTCGCTTTAAAAATACTTTCTTTATCTATTTTTTTAATATTTTTCAGCGATTCTCTCATTTTTTTTATTTCTTCGGCAGAAATTTCGACTTTCTTTTTGCATTCTTGGCATAGTTTTCTAACTAATCTTTGAGCCATCGCTAGATTTATTGCCGGAGCAATAATTTGGGGCTTAGCCCCCAGATCGATCAGCCGAGGGATTGTTCCGGCGGCATCATTGGTATGTAAAGTTGAAAAAACCAGATGACCGGTTAAGGCAGCATGCATGGCTATTTCGCTAGTCTCGGCATCTCTAATCTCGCCTACTAAAATTACATCCGGGTCTTGTCTTACAATAGATCTTAAACCGCTGGCAAAGCTATAACCCTTTTCCGGTTCAACTTGAGTCTGGGATATTCCCTTGATGTGATATTCAATCGGGTCTTCAATGGTTATTATTTTTATTCCTGGTTTATTAACAAAATTCAAAAAGGCATAAAGAGTCGTGGTTTTGCCTGATCCCGTCGGCCCAGTGGTTAAAATCGCGCCGGTCGTTTTCTTAAGCTGTTTTTTTATTTCTTCCAAAAGTTCAGACCTCATTCCTAATTCTTCCAAATCTTTTTTTAAGGCTCGCGGGTCAAGGAGTCTCATGACCATGCTTTCGCCATAAGCCCCGGGCAGAACTGAAACCCTGACTTCGATATCTACCTCTTTACCTTTTAAAGTAAGCCGGCCATCTTGAGGGGCGTCATGGATATTGATTTTTAAGCCAGCCGTCAGCTTGATTCTATTAAGGATTGCCGGATAGGCTTTTTTTTCAAAGTCAAAGACATTCTGTAAAACCCCGTCTATTCTGAACCGCAACCCGACGCTTTTTTCTCCTGGTTCAAGATGAATATCAGAGGCTTTAACCGAGACTGCTCCGCCAAACATTATTTCAACTGCTTCGGTGGTCGCCGTTTTCGACATTCTATTTTTAAGATCAGCCAGATTTTTAACCTCTTTTTCAGTATTGCTTGTTCTTTCTTCTTTCAATTCCACAACTCCTAATTTTGTTTCTTTTATTAGAGTCTTTTGAGAGCTATCTAAAGGAGTTTTCTCTGGTTTTATGCCTTTTTCTTTGAGCTCTCGCTGTCTTATTTCTTTTAGCCTTTTTTCTAAATTTGTTTTTCTTTCTTGGCTGGGCATATTTATTAGACAATCTATCATTAAAATTTCCAGAATTAAAGTGAATAAGATATTGAAAATCAGACATGTAGATTTGTCCCCTTGACTCATTTTTTAGCTTTGATATAATAGAAAATGATCACGATGATTTCCAAGCAGTCCGTTATTAAGCGGGCTTAATTTTTTAAATATGCTGTTAGACATCAAACAATTTGGTTCGGCTATAAAACAGATTGCCGAAGAAAAAGGAATCAGCGAACAAAAAATCATAGAAACAATTGATGCGGCTATCGCTTCGGCTTACAAAAAGGATTACGGGAAAAAGGGCCAGATAATTAGAGCCAAGCTAGACTCTCAAAGCGGCCGGATTTTAGTCTGGCAAGTTAAGTACGTGGTTGAGGGAGTCGATGACGAAGGGTACATTACTGGTTTTGTCATTAAGAGGGAAGACGAAGCTCCTTTTATTAAAACTTCAGAGGACGATGAGACTGGGGATTTTAAAATAAAATTTAATACGGAAAAGCACATCCTTCTTAAAGAGGCTCAAAAAATAAATCGTGAATTAAAGCCGGGCGACGAACTAACTTTGCCTTTGGAGGAAAAAGCTGATTTCGGAAGAATTGCCGCTCAAACCGCCAAGCAGGTAATTGTTCAAAGGCTGCGTGAAGCCGAGAGAGAGTCGATCGCCGATGAATATAGAAAAATGGTCGGCACTTTGGTCAGTGGGCTAGTTCAAAGAAGAGAAGGGCGGGCAGTTTATTTGGATATTGGAAGAACCCTGGGCCTTTTGCCATTTTTAGAGCAAAGCCCCCTTGATAACTATTCGGTTGGCCAGAGATTCAGAATTTTGATTCTGTCAGTCGATGAAACGCCGAAAGGCCCAATGGTTATTTTGTCTCGTTCTCACCCCAGGCTTCTAGAAAAACTTTTTGAATTGGAGGTGCCGGAAATTTCAGCCGGGTCGGTTTTAGTCAAAGGCGTCAGCCGCGAGGCCGGTGCTCGTTCAAAAATTGCGGTGGTTTCAAAAGAATCCCATGTTGATCCGATCGGCTCCCTAGTGGGGCAGAAAGGCATAAGAGTTCAGACGGTCATTAATGAGCTTTCCGGCGAAAAAATAGACATTATTGAATGGTCAGAAGATTCGTCAAAGTTTATCGCTAATGCTCTTTCGCCGGCTAAAGTAGTTGATGTTAAAGTTTTAAACCAAAACAAAAAACACGCTTTAGTGGAAGTGGCTGAAGACCAGTTTTCTTTAGCCATCGGCAAACGGGGCCAGAATGTTCGCTTGGCCGCTAAATTAGTCGGCTGGAAAATAGATGTTCGTTCACCCAAAGAAGAGATGAAAGCCGAGGAAGTTGAAAAGACAACCGAACAACTGACGACTGACGACAAACAATTAGTCGTAAAGTGAATTACAATATTAAGAAAATTAAACCATATGAATTAGAACTTCTGGTGATTTTAGATAAGGCCGATCTGGATAATTATATTTCAGAAGCCCAGAAGCATTTAGCCAATGACTTAAAAATTAAAGGCTTTAGGCCGGGAAAGTCCCGACTTTGTCGAGGATCCTCGATGGCTCCGCCATCGGGAGTTCCGCCCGAATTGGCCAAAGACAAGCTGGATAAAAAAGAAGTTCTGGAAACCGCTTTTGATTTTGCTTTCAAACAGAGTTTTTCCGATGTTTTAATTAAGGAGAAATTTGATTTGATTAATGCCGGCAAATTCGAGATTAAAGAGAATTCGGCCCAGAAGCTTTGCTATGCTGTGTTACTCACAGTTTTTCCAGAATTCAAAGTCGGGAATTATAAAAATATCAAAGTTAGTAAAAAAATTACTTTAGTTTCTCCGGAAGAAATCGATAAAACTATAGAGTTTATAAGGACTTCAAAAAAAGTTAATGGAGCCCTCCCCGAATTAAATGATGACTTTGCAAAAAGTTTAGGCCGTTTTGAAAACTTAGGGCAATTAAGAGAAAGCATCGGCAATGGATTGAGAGAAGAAAAAGAAATAAAAGAAAACCAGAGAGTCCAGTCGTCGATCTTAGATAAAATCGCTGGAAGCACAAAAATTGAAATCCCGCCAATCCTGATTGACCGTCAGCTTGACCAAATGATGCTTGATCTTGATGCTGATTTGCATCGAGAGGGCTTGGAACTCGGTTTATTTTTAGCCAAAATAAAAAAGACCAGCGATGAGTTAAGAAACGAGTGGAGGCCAAAAGCAGAGAATTTAGTTAAGAAAGCCTTGATTCTTAAAGAAATAGCTAAAAAGGAAGATATTAAAGTTGAAGCCGGCGAAATAAAAGAAAAAATAAGCCAATTTGTCCAAAATTTCGGCACCACTGAAGAAGCTGAAAAGAGTATTGATTTGCCAAAATTGTCTGATCAGATTCAGCAGATTTTACTTAACCAAAAGGTTTTAGCGTTTTTAGAGAGAGAAGCCAGAGATTAATTGAGTGTTTGTGTGTTTCTTTACCCCCACACTCATGCATGAGTGTGGGGGTTTACTTTTTTTCCGATTTTTGATATTCTATATATTAGGTCTAGGTAATTTTGGAATAAACATCTAAGTCCATTTAAGAAAGAAAGCAGCCCGGTGGCGCTTCCTTACTCTCTCATGAACTTAATAAAAAATGACTTTCGGAATAAATCCATTATTAATGGGGATTTTAGCATTGGTTTTTGGTTTATTAGTCGGATATCTGGCAAGATACTTTTTAGCTAAGAAGCAGGCCGAAAATGCTGAAAATAAAGCCAAAGAAATAGTCCTTAAAGCAAAAGATCAGGCTCTGAAGATTTTAGAAGAGGCGAAGAATGATGAAAAATTAAGACAAGAACAGTTTCTTAAAATTGAGAATATTTTATCGAAGAGAGAAAAAGAGCTGGACGAAGAAAAGACAAGGCTATCATCTGATTTGGTCAGTATAAAAAGTAAAGAAAAAGAGATAGGTGATTTAAAAATTAGGTTAACCGATAGCATCGAACTTCAGAAAAAAGAATTGGAACGAGTCAGCGGAGTCAAAAAAGAGGAAGCCAAGACCTTGCTTTTGAAACAAATAGAAGATGAATCAAAAGATGAGATATACCGGAAAATTAAAAAATTGGACAGTGAAGGGAACGAGGAGATAGAAAAGAAAGCCAGAGAGCTTTTGATTTCGGTAGTTCAGAGATTTGCCCATTCGCAAATTGCCGAGATTACGACTACGGTTGTTTCTCTTCCTTCGGATGAAATAAAAGGGAAAATTATTGGGAAGGAAGGCCGGAACATTAAAGCAATTGAACGTTTGACCGGGGTTGATATAATAATTGACGAAACACCCGAAGCCTTATTGGTTTCTGGTTTTGACCCGATCAGACGCCAGATAGCTAAATTAACAATTGAAAAATTAATAGCCGATGGCAGAATTCATCCGGCCAGAATTGAAGAAACCGTCGAGTTAGCTAAAGGCGAATTGGAAAAAAAGATAAAAGAGACCGGGGAGAATGCCATTTATGAAACCGGCATCGGGCCATTTGACCCGAAGCTCATCTATCTTTTGGGCCGTTTAGCCTTTCGGACCAGTTTTAGCCAGAATGTGCTTCAGCATTCTATAGAGATGGCCCATATTGCCGGAATGCTGGCTCAAGAGCTTAAAGCCGACGTGGTAGTTGCTAAATCCGCGGCCTTGCTTCATGATATTGGTAAAGCCGTGGACCATGAAGTTCAGGGAACCCACGTTGAGATTGGCCGGAGGATTTTGGAAAAGTTTGGAGTCGATAAAAAGATAATTACGGCGATGGAGTCGCATCACGAGGATTATCCGTATGCTTCTTTGGAGGCCAGGATTGTCCAAGCAGCTGATGCTATTTCGGCGGCCAGACCGGGAGCCCGGCGTGAAACAGTTGAGTTTTATCTTAAGCGGCTTGAAGATTTGGAAAGAATTGCTTCTTCATTTGAAGGAGTTGAAAAGTCATATGCTGTTCAGGCCGGACGGGAGTTAAGAGTATTTGTGATGCCGACCCAAATTGATGATTTAGGAGCCATAAAGTTGGCTAGAGAAATTGCCAAAAAAATTGAAATTGAAATGAAATATCCCGGTGAAATTAAAGTCAATGTTATTAGAGAAACAAGGGCGATAGAATATGCCCGATAATTTTCTATTGCCGGTCGAGTTATTTTTTAAAAGAAAATTAAGAAGAAATGCCAATAAAGAAAATTCAATTAGCCCAAGCATTAGCAGATAAGATGCAAATGACCAAAAAGCAGGGAGCTGATATTCTCGATGCTTTTACCGAAACGATAACTAATTATTTAAGAAAGGGCGAAAAGGTCAATATAACTGGCTTTGGAATATTTAAAGTTGCTGACCGGAAAGCCAGAGAAGGAATCAATCCAAAGACCGGCCAAAAGATTCACATTGCTGCTTCAAAAAAACCAAGATTCACTGCTGGCAAGGCTCTTAAGGAAGCAGTAAAATAGACAGTATTTAGTAAGTAGTCCCGATTTTGTTTACAAAATCGAGGATCCGCGATTCGCTAAAGGCGAATCGGGATAAGTAGAGAGTAGATTTTTAAATTTGTTTTTAAAACCAAAAATCACCTTGTTAAAGGCGATTTTTGGTTGAAATCGGATTAAAAGTTTGATAGATTGATTTTTTAGGACGGGCTGTGGTGTAACGGCAGCACGAGACGTTTGGGACGTTTTAGTCCCGGTTCGAATCCGGGCAGCCCGACTGTGTCCTCCGAAGCTTTAGCGAAGGAGGATTTGCGGGTATAGTATAGCAGCAGTACAACACCCTTCCAAGGTGTGGGCAGGGGTGCAAATCCCCTTACCCGCTTCGAAATCCGCTCGTAGTTCAACGGATAGAACGAGGGACTTCTAATCCCTAAATCGAGGTTCGATTCCTCGCGAGCGGACAAAATTTAGAACCCGCCCCTAGCTTAACTGGTAAAGCACACGCCTCTTAAGCGTCGAGATTCTGGGTTCGACTCCCAGGGGGCGGATTGACATTAAATTTAATAAATGAATAGCCGAAATAATATATTTCTTTGGGTCTCGTATGATTTTGCCAACTCAATAGTATCAATTGTATTTTTTCTTTACTTTTCTCAATGGATTGTTATTGATCAAGGGATAGCTGATATCTGGTTTAATTTAACTTTCACAATATCCGCCATTCTATTACTCTTTACCATCCCTACAACAGGAGCTTTATTAGATAAATACTGGAGACGCATTACGGGATTACGATATACAACATTTGGAACAGCTATATTTTATGGCTTATGTAGCATATTCGCCATCACTAACCAAAATGTTCCAGCACTCATTACTTTTACTTTAGGATTATATTCTTATCTTTTATCATTTACATTTTATACTCCTTTAATCAATGATATTTCTTCATCCGAAAAGCGTGGCCGCATTTCTGGTTATGGTATTGCCGCAAATTATTTAGGACAAATCTCCGGTTTAATTCTAGTTTTGCCGTTTGCTACTGGGAACCTAACCTTATTTAATAGTTCTTTTAGAGCAGAAACTCTTTTACCTTCTGTTATCATATTTTTAATTTTAGCTTTGCCAATGCTTATATTTTTCCGAGAGCCGCATAAAGAACAAAAGATAGTATCTTATTCCAAAGAAATTAAGGAATCTTTAATTGATACTAAAAGATTACTTGCAGTTCCTGGGGTTTTAGCCTTTTTTGCTTCTTATTTTTTCTTTAATGACGCCATTCTAACCGTCGCTAATAATTTTTCTATTTTTCTTGAACAAGTTTGGAAAGTATCTGACACAATTAAAACCTATGTACTTTTAGGAATTCTCGCTACATCAGCTATTGGTGGATTTATAAGTGGACTTATAGCAGATAGACTTGGCCATAAGAAAACTTTAGTTATCATACTCACAGGATGGATTATAATACTTCCTATTGTAGCCCTGATTACCGATTTTAAGTTGTTCATTATAGCTACAGTTATCATAGGTATTTGGTTTGGTTCGACCTGGACAGTATCTCGATCAATGATGAGTTACCTTTCCCCGAAGAATAGACATAACTTAACCTTTGGTTATTTCGGCCTTGCAGAACGTGCATCATCTTTTGTTGGGCCTATTGTTTGGGGATTAATTGCTACAAATTTAACTTCCTTTGGGCCAAATCGCTATAGAGTGGCAATTGCTGTTCTTACAATATTTGTCGTTATGGGTTTAGTTGCCATGAAATATGTTAAGAGCGATAAAGTTAAGATGGTAAGCAAATAAAAAATTATATTTGGAAATCCTATTTGCATCTGCTGCCAAACCCTCAATCCCTCAATAATTTGGTTCCCCACCTTCGCTACCTACTTCGCTAAAGCTACGAAGGTCAAAGAAAGCTACAGCGGGCAGGCAAGTAGTTCCTACAAGGCGGACACTTTAGAAACCTTGACTTTTCACGTATAAACAATATCATTGAATTATGGAGCAAGTGACTTTGGAAAAAACTAAAGAATATCTCATTGTAAAAATCCCTCTTAAATCAGTTAAAACCGGCAGAACAGAAATTTCTTCCAGTGACCGAAGAGTTATCGATAGAGTAATTGCAGAAGGGTTGCACGATATTAAAAGCGGACATGTTTTTGGTCCATTCAAGAACGTAAAGGAATTTAAGGTGGCTTTAGGCAAATCAGAGTAAATGAGGTTTTTATTGTCTGGCAGGGCTAAGCGGGACTACCAAAAATTAACCAAGGCGTTACAAAAAGCTGCTGACAAGCAGCTTGCTTTATTATTAAAAAATTTAATGCATCCCTCTCTGCGCGCAAAGAAATATGATGAAACACGAGATATTTGGCAAGGACGCATAAGTGAGAATTACAGATTTTATTTTCGGATTAATGATGACGTTTACGAAATCGTCACAATATTAAAACACCCGAAATAGCTATTTTAATTAGTAAGCCTTTCTTTAATGGCTCAACGCGTTGAACCATTAAACTTTAGTTGCCAAATCCTTAATTCTTCTATAATCTAGTTCCAAGTAGCTCTTACGAGGCGGACCAACAAAAATAATCCCGATTCTTCAGGGTTATTTTTATCCTCCTTCGTGGGATTTGGAACTTTTTGATAAAATAGGAGTTGGATAAAATAGATTTGTTATATGGACTATAAGTACGCCTATTTAATCGGAGTTTTATCAATTCTATTTCCGATTTGGTTATTTCTACTTATTAGACGTAAAGATTTAAGAAAAGAAATACTATTAACCAGTATTGTTATAGGTTTATTGGGTCCTTTTTCAGAGCTATTATATTTAAGAGATTATTGGCATCCAGAAACTATCGGAACTTATCCTTTTGGTCCAGAAGGATTTTTATTTGGCTTTTTATTAAGCGGCATTGCAGTATCCATTTATGAAGAAGTTTATGGCAGGCATTTATACAGAGTAAAGAAACTACAAAGACCACTTTTTGTTCTATTTTTTGTTATAGGATTTTTATTAATTGTCTTGCCATTGGTTTTCTTGGCAGGATTAAACTCAATTTATGCAACGACAATTGGGCTTTTAGCTATTGCCACAACAGTAGTTTTCCTAAGAAGAGACCTTGTGGCACACTCGCTAATAGGTGGCTTACTGACTGGAGTTATTATGTTTTTGAGTTATGTTGTTTTTTTGTTCATTTTTCCAGAAGCCGTGGGTAGATGGTGGTCTTTGCAAAATGTGAGTAGCATATTGATTTTAGGCATACCAATAGAGGAATTAATATGGGCATTCGCAGTAGGTGCTACTATTGGACCAATTTACGAGTTTCTATTGGGTTATAGATTAAGGTAAAATACTTCATTCATTTGTTGCCAGACCCTTAATCCCTCTGTAATCTGGTTCCCCGCCTTCGCTAAAGCTACGGCGGGCAGGCAAGTAGTTCCTACGAGGCGGACAATAATTTGACTTTCAAGTGCAAATTAGTATATTTAAAAACTACCGCAATGAGGCGATAAACAACAGTTCTTTAAGGAGAGTGATGTTATGAAGCGTTTTGTCTTTTCGCTTTTCGCGGCGGTCGTCCTTTTGTTTCCGTCGTTTGTCTTGGCCCAGGAGGCAAACAGCAGCGACAAGGTAGTTGACACCAAGTTTATGCTTGTTGTCAGCTCTCTGGTGGCTTCCATGGTCTTCGACGTGGAAACTAGCTTCGCGGGAATCAAGAAGCACCCCGAGATCAATACCCGTGAGGGTAACCCGGTTATGAAGTTGTTCGTCAACGCAGGACGACCTGCGACCTACGCCCTTTTGAGTGGGGCAGAAGCAGGCCTTGTTTCCATATCTTATTGGATGAAAAAGAGTAAGAAACCCGCCATCCGAAAGATCTGGTGGGCAGTGCCTGTAGTTGGGACGACTAGTCACGCTATTGGTGGCGGAGTCAATCTTCGTTTTGTTTTCCGCTAGCACAGTCTGCTTCACGAGCCCCTCGTGGAATTCAATTTCGCTTGGGGCTCCTTTTTATTTAGAGAATACTAGGTCAACAAGAACTATTCGTTTCCCGGAGGACATTGATTATTTTGAGTACTCCCTTTCTTGGAATCCGAAAATAAATTTTGGGTTCCTTGTTTTAGATCATTTAAAGTTTCAAAAGTTTTTTCAATGAGAGATTCGTCAGAGTTCCTTATTTCATTAAGCTTGCTTTTTGATTCTCCAATTATTTTAAGACCCTTTTCCAAAACCGCTTTTTTGTCAAAACTCGGATTATCAATATTTTCATTGATCTCTTTCATTATACTTTCAATCTCGCCGAATTTGTTTTTAAAAGAATCAAGGATGTTTGCCCTTTTAATTTCCGGATTGGTGAATTCCGCGACTTTGTCCTTTATTCCGCTCCAAATATCGCCGCCGTATACGGCAAGACCAGTCAGAAGGATTAGGGTTAAAATCAGTTTAATTAGTCCGCCCATAATAGTATTTTTTCAAATCTTTTGGATATAACTCCTTTATCTTTTTTACCACTTTTGGCAGAATTTTTAAAACATAATCCAAGTCGGCTTTAGAAGTTTTTCCAAAAGAGAAACGAATGCTGGAGCGGGCTTCTTCTTTTGATAAGCCAATGGCCAGCAAAACATGGGATGGTTCAATTTCTTTTGATGTGCAAGCCGAACCGGCTGAAGCGCGGATTCCATATTTATCCAGATGCAGAAGCAGTTGCTCATTTTCTATTCCGGGCAAAGTCACATTTATTATATGGGGAATCCTATTTTGTTGATTTTCAGGCCCATTTATTTTTATTATTGGGAATAATTCTTTTAGTTTGTTTATGAAATATTCTTTTAGTTTTTCTTGTTTGTTGTAAGTTGTTTGTTGTAAGTTGTTTGTTATTTCTAATGCTTTGGCAAAACCCACAATTAACGGGATAGCTTCGGTAGCCGGCCTTAAGTTAAATTCTTGCCCGCCGCCGTAAGTTAATGGTTCAATTTTGGTTTCCCGCTTGGCATATAAGAGGGCAATCCCTTTTGGTCCGTAAATTTTATGGCTTGATACGGTCATTAAATCAACCCCGAGATTATTTACATTTATGTCGAGACTGCCGGCTTGAGCCGCATCAATATGAAAATAAGGAAGTTGTAAGTTGTGAGTTGTAAGTTGTGAGTTCTTCTTAAATTCTTTGATTATTTTGGCCAGTTTTTTTATTAGTTGAACAGAACCAGTTTCATTGTTTGCGTAAATAATTGAAATTAAAACAGTGTCTGGCGTCAGGTTTTTTTTGAATTCATTTAAATCAATCAGGCCCTCCTCATTTACTGAAAGATAGTGTATTTTAATTCCCTCTTTTTCAAGTTTTTTTATTGGTCCTAAGACCGATTGATGCTCTATTTTAGTAGTTATGATTTTTGATTTTTTGTTTTTTAAGGCTTGGATAGTCCCCAAAATAGCCAAATTATTAGCTTCGGTAGCCGAAGAAGTAAAAATTATTTCCTGGTTTTTGGCGCCGAGGATTCTTGCGATTTTTTGGCGCGATTGGTCGAGCGCTTTTTTAGCTTCGCGGCCAGCGTCGTTGAAAGACGATGGATTACCGTAAATTTTTGACCAAAAGGGTGCCATAGCCTTTAAAACTTCTTGGTCGCAAGGCGTTGTGGCCGCGTTGTCCAAGTAAACTTCTCGCATAAATCTAAATAGTCAAAATCTAAATTTCTTATTTGTATAATTAGTATTCATTAGTATATTGGCATCGATACTAATATACGAATTATACTAATAATACTAATAGATTTTATTTAGGGTTTGTGATTTTAAATAGGCGTTTTGTGTTTTCAAATGTTTGTTCGGCGACCTGATTGTAGCTCAAGCCCCTTAACTCGGCAATTTTTTCAGCCACATATTTTACATAAAGCGGTTCATTTCTTTTCCCTCTGAATGGAACAGGAGTAAGATAGGGGGCGTCGGTTTCAAGAAGTATTTTTTCAAGAGGCGCATATTTTACTATTTCATTGTATTGATTAGTGAAAGTGATAATCCCGTTGAAACCAAGGTATAAGCCGAGCTCAAGATATTTTTTAGCTTCTTCCATGCTTCCGGTAAACGAGTGAACAACCCCTAAATGATTTGTATTTTTATCACGATCGTGTATAGAGCACCATTCTGATAACAGGTTAGTCATCTCTTTATGGGCGTCGCGGCAGTGGAAAATCAGCGGTTTTCTGTACTTATCGGCGAGTTCTAAAAATTGGTTAAGCGCCTCTTTTTGTTTAGCTCTTGATTTATTGTCCTTAACTCTGTAGTAGTCCAAGCCGACTTCTCCTACGGCTACGACTTTGTCTTCTTTTAGTAATTCTTCCCAAGTTTCAAGTTTCAGGTTGTATGTTTCATGAATATCCGTAGGATGCAAGCCGACGGTTGCCCAAATGCCCTCATACTTTTCAGCCAGTTCAATTGCTTGTTTTGAAGTTTCTAAATCAGTCCCGACGCAAATCATAAAAATTCCCTCTTTGAGTGTGTGTTTTATCGTTTCACCCCGGTCCTGGTCATAATCAGGGAATTGGGGATGGCAGTGAGAGTCAAAAAGCAGCATGCGAATAGCGCGCTTTCGCCTGCGGCTTCAGCAATGCGAATGCGCCCATACGAATAAATTGAATCAATATTTCTTTCTTCCGTTCCAAAAAAGTAAGGCCAAAGCGGCACCGATAAGACCGATGTCTCGAACAGTCACTTCATTTAAACTAAATGAAAAGATGACAAATAGAAGAAACAAGATTACCAAAGAAGCGAACAATTTAACGAATATGTTAAACAAAAAACCTAATCCTATTACGATTTCAAAAATTCCGTTGATATAAATAAAATTTAAATTCCCGATGCCGAGATTACTTAAAATTCCTTGAAACCATAAAGGTAGCCAGGCATTAACCCAATAGTCGGGATGGATGAATTTATCAATCCCAAACCATAAAAAAACAAAAGCCAATCCAAGACGTAAAAATAAGTTAGAAGTATTGCTTGAATTGAACATTGTTAAAAATATACAATAAATTTTTACTAAAGAGAATTGTTGAAAAGGGGTGAGTGGAGGGATTTGCACCCTCGGTCTCCTCGGCCACAGCGAGGCGCTTTGGCTGCTAAGCTACACCCACCATCCGCCCTCGGCAGGATTTGAACCTACAACAACTGCTTCGAAGGCAGTTATGATATCCGTTTCACCACGAGGGCAATTTCATTCAATAAATTCTAACAAAAATCCGGCTGAAAATCAACCGGATTTTTGCGCTTTCTTAGAGAATCTCAATCTTAACGACTTTCACCCCGAATTCTTTAGCTAATGTTTTTTCTGAGAACCAAATGTCTATATTTAACCAATAACGGCTATTCATTCTGTCTTCAACGATAAAAGTCTTGTCGCCGAATAGTTCCGGAATTTTAATAATTGTTCCAATAGGCAAGAAGTTAGCGGCAATGACTCCGTCTCTAACATGGGTCCCGGCTGCAGTGATAAACGGGGTGCTGTCGGTTTGCTCCAGAGTTGAAGAATAGCCAGTAGCCGCCACCGTATAGACCTTTTTAGGTTTATAGGTTTTTGGCGTTATCGGCGATCTTGTAGCCAAAACGCTGTCGTTTTGGACTAAGGCAAAACCAGAAAAAGCCCGATTCTCTTCGAGAATGAATTCATTAATTTCTTGGGTAGTTAATTCAGAGTTGCCTTTGGCTTTGGCCATAATTTTATTGATCTTTAAAGGATCAAAAATATCCCAAAGTCTGGCTTGGGCCTGAAATGGTGTAACTGCAAAGCCAACCAGTAAAAGGGCTGAAATTAGTGATTTATTTGTATTCATAGTAATTAAAAAAGCCTGTTTTATAAGGCTTTTTAATAAAAATCGCGCCTTAGCGCGTTATGTCATAAGATTAGCAGATAGAGGTGTTTATGTCAACCCCCACACTCATGTATGAGTGTGGGGGTCAAGTCTGGGCCTTTTTAAAAGGCCAGAGGATTTTCAGCATTTTTATACCCGGTTTTGCCGAAATAATTAGAAAGATGACCCCCAAAAATATGAGGAGGCCATCATAGCCCCATCGGACGAGTTCATCATCACGAAGCCGGAGCCACATTCCAAACTCATCCAAAGCCAAACCAAGACCAAAACCATGAAGCAAAGAGATAGGGTACTTGGCTTCTGGATCATCAAAGAGAAGGGACAAATAGCCGGAAACTGCCAAAACAAAAAAACCATAAGCGAAATGGTGGATATGGACTTCGCCAACCACTAAGAAAAGATTAGGGAAGAGATGACTGATAAGCCTGGAAACGCCGAAGGTAAGAAGAAAAGAAACGGCAATTGGAAAGATGAGATAAAAATAAAGCCCTGATTTTTGGGTTTCTACTTTTTCGCTGATTATTTTCTCGCGGGTTATTTTTGAAAAAAATTCAAGAAACATAATTTTTAATGATGATGTTCATTGTCGCCGCCGCAGCCGTCCGACAGATTCCATAATTCGGTAATCTGCTCGCCAGTGAAGTCGTGGTTTTGAATAAGAAACTCTGCCAAGCCGCCGTAGACATACCAACGCCAGCACTTGCAGCAGCACGGACCTTTTTCGCTCGAATTGAGCATTGCGTAGTCGTATGCTGTTTGCTCCTCTGGCGTAAGTTCAATGTCGTAATACGAGATCAGTTGTTTTGCGAGTCTGGCTTCAATGTCGTAGGGGTCGTCGGGAATCTCTGGAATGTTTTGGCTAGAAATTAATTTAAACTTTTCAAGACCTTCAACCTGTTCACTGTAGCGATGTATGCTCATCGGAGAACAGCACGAACTCTTGAGTCGGGCTTTGTCTGACATGGTGGCTATTGAATCTTTGAATGTGGCAGAACAGGACGAATTTCCATTTTGGGATAATTCCTCGAATTTTACGGCGAGCGCAGTGTCTGCGAAATGAATGCTTTGCTCGGGTTCGGGCGAACGTCCGAGGGAAAAAATTCCTCCGATAAACAGCGCGGCGATTGCGATGGCGAAAATTGTTTGTTTGTTCATAGGCATTTTACTTTACACTTTAATGGTGCGGCGATTTTGTTGCTGATGAATATGAGCGAGAACACAAGAAGAATAACGCTTAAAATTCCAAACTCGCCGCCGTGAAGGGGTAGAATCGCAAGTGCGCCGGCGGCTCCAACAGAAGAAAGGGTTGTGCTTAAAATAAACGACCCGCAGACAGCGCAACCAATCCCAAGCGCGCCGCTTGCAATGCCGCCCAATCCCACCGTTAGATTTTGTCTGTCAAGACCAGCGCGGGTATGTTTCATGGAGTAGACGACCATTGCCAAGTTTATTCCAAAAAGCACGGCAATCGCAATAGTGTATCCAGCGGAAAGAAAATTGAAATTAGTGGCAATACCGCCGAGCAAGCTGACTGCAATTTTGATTTTTGTCGCAAGCGGTGTGCTTGAAGTGCTAAATATTTCGCCAATGAGGCCTAAATTGGGGAGCCAGACAGCAAAGATAAATACAATAATCGCGAGCGCGCTTGAGAGCGCAATATACGAATTTTTCGTAAATACTTCATTGAACGCTGTTTGCAGATTTTTTAGACTTTCTTTCATAATTCTGGAGTATCTTTACGACTGCGCTCGAACCTACTTTATCAAAAATTCCTAACCAATGGAAGCCGCCCCGCCGCCGCTCGCTAACGCTCACCGCCAAGCAAAATACTCTTTACAATTTGCGATTTGCGCGCAAAAGGAAAAGAGTATTTTGCTTGGCTCTGCTCTGAACGAGCAGGCGGCGGATGCGGCCTCTATTTTTGCTCGGGCGCTGCGGAATTCCCCCCACACCCCCCTTCCGCCGCGCCCTCGCTTCTGCTGGCGAAAAAAATTGTCGACCAAATTATTC
>VMGG01000020.1 GCA_007376425.1 Parcubacteria group bacterium Gr01-1014_2
TTTGATACGATTGAAGAATGCTTTGATGAATTATCAAAATATATTTATGCGATTGAAACAGGTCTTTCCTCGGATCCGGCAATGAATTGGCGTCTTTCAATGCTTGATAAAGTTGCCATTGTTTCCAATTCTGACTCCCATTCTTTAACCCGGATCGGCCGGGAAGCTAATGTTTTTGATACAGAATTGAGTTATTACAAAATTATTGAAGCGATTAAATCAAAAGACCCGAAAAAGTTTCTTTATACCGTTGAATTTTTTCCGGAAGAGGGGAAATACCATTATGACGGCCATCGTTTATGCAGGGTTTCTTTTAATCCCCAAGAAAGCAAAAAGACGAATTTTTTGTGTCCGAAATGCAAGAGGCAACTGACTATCGGGGTTTTGGCCAGAGTTGACCAGCTAGCTGATCGTACAAGCGGTTTTGAATTGATCGGCGCTGTGCCTTACAAAAATATCATTCCTCTAGACCAGATAATTGCGGAATCTTTGGGTCTTGGGAATACCGGCAATACTGGCTGGCCCAAAAAAGTTGTTTTTGAATATGAGAAATTAATAAAGCATTCTGGCAACGAATTTCAAGTTTTATTAGAGCAATCTAAAGAAGAGCTGAAAAAAGCCACTTCGCCGCAGATTGCCGAGGGAATTATAAAGGTCAGAGAAAAAAGAGTCCATATTGAACCTGGCTATGACGGGGAATACGGTAAAATAAAGATATTCACTGCTGATGAGAGAGAAAGCGCTTCTAATCAGGCAGTTTTACTATGAACAACTGTGCCTCCGCACCTTTTATGAACTAATTCTTTCTTGCATTGATAGCATAAGTTTCAATTCAAGGTCTTACTTTGGGCAAAGTAAGACCTTCTAAGAAAGTGGTGATGAAAGAATCAAATCAATGCTAGTTCTTAAAAGGTGCGGGGTGTGGATAAATCAGCCTTGACCGAGCTATTTGGGTTTGGTAGTTTTAATAGGCTTTTGTGAGCACGCCCCAAGCGTCCAAAAATTTAATATTTTTGACTATTTTACTGGCGTTTATACTATCGGCCAGTTTTGTTTTAGCGGCCCCAGCAGGCTCTTTGCCCGGGCCGCGTTATTTTATTAAAACGAGTAATCCTTTTTGGCAAAAAAGCCTCGGGGTCAGGCATATTTTTGAAGGCGGCTTTACCAGTGATTTATCCGGTATTCAGGTGGCTTTAGTTAAAATTTTTGGTTTAGAGATTGAACCAGTGGAAGAGCTCCATATTTTACCAGTTTTACCAGAAGAAGTTATTGCTGAAACTATTGAAAAAATTATTGAAAATCCAACTGCCAAGCCAGCCGTAAACATTTCAGCCAGAGTCAGTCCCTCTGATCAAACTCCTTGGGGCATTGAGGTTATTTACGATAATCCATTAATAGCTTCTACTTCCGGAGGGAACGAAATAAATGTGGCTGTTTTAGATAGTGGTGTTTTAAAAACCCACGCGGATTTAAAAAATAGAGTTAAACAATGTAAAGATTTTACTAATGCGAAGACTCCTATCAAAGACGGTATTTGCGATGATAAAAACGGCCACGGCACCCATGTCTCCGGAATTATTCTGGCTGACGGCGGCAATGATAAATTAGGGATTTACGGCGTGGCTCCGGAAGCAAATCTTTTGGCCTATAAAGTTTGCGGAAATAACGGTTCATGCTGGGCTGATGATATTGCGACTGCTTTAAGAACCGCGGCTGACAACGGTTCTAATATAATAAATATGAGTTTAGGTTCGGATAATGAAAGCTTCCTTATTAAAGACGCGATTGGTTACGTCGTTTCTAAAGATGTTTTAATTGTTGCGGCTGGCGGGAATGACGGCCCTTATCCAGTAAGTATAGATTATCCGGCGGCAAATAAATTAGTCGTGGCCGTAGGAGCAGTTGATGAAGCGCTATTAGTTCCAGATTGGAGTTCTCTTGGCATAAATTCTTCAACCTCGCCTTTTGTCGTTGAAGAGAAAGATATGGAATTTGGAGGGCCGGGCGTTAAAGTTGAATCAACCTGGAAAAACGGCGCCTATGCCGTATTATCAGGCACTTCAATGTCTTCGCCTCATGTTGCGGGATTGGCAGCTAAGTTTTGGCAGGCGGGTGCTTTAGAAGGGACAAGAGCTCAAGTAACCAGAGACCTGCTTCATCAGTTGGCCAAAGATTTATGGATTATCGGCGATGATAATGCCACTGGTTTTGGGCTGCCGCAGATTAAATAGACCAGTTAATTAGTTAAATAGTTGATTAGTTTGGATTGCCTAAAGGCAATTTTTTGTTTTAAAATATAGTTAGTGAAAATCAACCGGATGATCAGGATTCTTGTTACTTCAGACTTTCTGCTGATTTCAGGTTTTGCTGTTTTCGGTCCAGTCTTTGCTATTTTTATTACTGAAAAAATTCAAGGCGGCACCTTGGCGATTATCGGTTTTACGGCCGCCATATTCCAGATTTTTAAATCGTCTTTCCAAATTCCGATTGCTAATTATCTTGATAAGAACCATGGCGAAAAAGACGATTTTTATTCTTTGATTATCGGTTCTTTTTTAGTCGCTATTGTACCATTTTTATATCTTTTTGCCGGAAAACCCTTTCATCTTTATATTATTAATGCGATTTACGGAATCGGGGCGGCTTTTGCCATCCCGCCATGGTTTTCAATTTTTACCCGACATATCGACAAAATGCACGAGAGTACAGACTGGGCAGTTGAGTCAGTATCTATAGGAATTGGGGCGGCTTCAGCGGCAGCCCTTGGCGGAATTATAGCCGAGAAACTTGGTTTTGAAGTTGTATTTATTGTTGCAGGCATTGTGGCTATGGCTGGCGCCGCGACTTTGATTAAAATTTATTCCGGTTTAAGAATAAAAGTCGGCCGCGGCCAAGTTTTGCCGCAGCCAGACAAGAAGCATTAGAAATTTGCTCGGGTATAGCCGATTTCTTTTAGCCCTTTCTTGGGCAATGCCTTTCAGGAAATACTCTCGCCGCCCAGGGAGTATCCGGTTCGCTCATTCTCGGGCGCTCCGGCGGCGCCCTCCGAGGGCGATAATCATTTTGTCTCGCTTCGCTCGAACCAAGCCAAAAGGAGTGACACATGTTCGTCTTCAAGATATTCCTGGTGTCCGCGTTCTTTGTATATGGCATAGCTTTTGCGTGCACGGGAGGTGTTCAAATTATCACTGGTGAATCTATTCTGCCTACCGCAGATTTCAACGAAGATTTCAATGATAATTTAATCACACTTTCCATAGGTTTGATTTTACTGGGGTTTGGAGTATTGATCTGGAAGTTGTTATGGGAGGACTGATTTTAGTGACTTACTCCAACGCCACAACCGCCGTGCTTGGCTAGTTCGAGTGCGGCGTTTTTCTTTTTGGGCTTCGTCGGCGAGTCTTTGGAACGAGACGGAATCTAATAATGACTTGAGATTGCGAGGGGTGTAGCCATTTTTAAATAGATGGAAAGCGGCGAAGGCGTATCAATTTCTGAGCCGGGGAAGTGTTCTTAGGAAATGGCCGATACTTTTACGAAGAATTGCCGGTAACAAGCTAGGGGATAAAGGGGTAGACACTCTCTAAAATTTTATATGAAATGGTCCCGATTTACTTTGCGCGGAGCGCAATTAGTAAATCGAGGATCCTCGATGACTTCGTCATCGGGACCGCTACATTATGAATCAAGAGATTTCGAAAATTCTGTATGAAATATCTATTCTTTTTGAGATGAAGGGAGTGGCTTTCAAACCAAGAGCCTTTGAGAAAGTGGCGATGACCTTAGAAGGATTGGAGGAAGACGTAAAAGATATCTATAAAAAAGGCGGATTAAAGGCTTTAATGGAGATTTCAGGAATTGGGCAGGGGATTGCCGAAAAAATTGAAGAATACATCAAAACTAATCACATCAAAGATTTTGAGCGGTTGAAGAAACAGATCCCAGTTGATATTAGCGGCCTAACCTCCATAGAAGGCCTTGGCCCAAAAAGCGTCTATAAGCTTTATAAAAAACTTGGGATTAAGACAGTTAGCGAACTTGAGAGAGCGGCCAAAGCCGGGAAATTGAGAAATCTTGAGGGCTTTGGCGAAAAGTCAGAGATAAAATTTTTAAAAGGGATAGAATTTTCAAAAAAAGGCCAGGGCCGTTTTGTTTTGGGTTTTGAATTTGGGGCAATTAAATTAATTTTGGAGAGAATCAGGAGTCTGCCTTATGTTGAAATTGCCGAATCGGCCGGGTCCGTAAGGCGCATGCAGGAAACAGTGGGGGACTTGGATATTTTAGTAATTTCCAAAGAGCCGGAAAAGGTGATGGATTATTTTGTAAAGATGCCTGAAGTAGTCCATGTTTACACTAAGGGTTTGACTAAAACCAATGTCAGGTTAAAAAACGGAATGGATGCGGATTTAAGAGTTTTAGAACCGAAATCTTTTGGAGCCGCCTTGCAGTATTTTACCGGCGACAAATACCATAATATTGCGGTCAGGGAAATTGCCATGAAAAAAGGATATAAGTTGAGCGAATATGGTTTATTCTCCGCCAAAGGCGGATCCGCCGGAGGCGGAAAAGGTAAGTGGAAACTTATTGCTGGAAAAACAGAGGAAGAAATTTACGAGAAGTTAGGCCTTGAGTGGATTCCGCCGGAAATCAGGACTAATTCTGGAGAAATAGATGCCTCTAGAAAAAAAGAGCTTCCAAAACTTATTGAATACGGTTCGTTGAAGGGGGATTTGCAAGTTCAGACTAATTGGACCGACGGTTCAAGTTCAATCAAAGAGATGGCCGAGGCCGCCAAAAAAATCGGTTTGGAATATATTGTTATTACCGATCACACAAAAAGTTTAGCCATGACCGGCGGCCTTGACGAGAAAAAAATTTTGAAGCAGATGGCTGAAATAGATAAGGTTCAAAAGCAAGTAAGTGGCATTAAAATTTTAAAAGGCGCGGAAGTCAATATTTTAAAAGACGGCCAGATGGATATTTCCAATGATGTTTTAGAAAAATTAGACGTGGTCGGCGGAGCAGTTCATTCGAATTTCAATCTGTCTGAAAAGGAACAAACCCAGCGAATAATCAGGGCAATGGAAAACCCGAATGTTGACATAATTTTTCATCCGACCGGACGGGTGATTCAAAAACGGGAAGCCTATAAAGTTGATATGGATGAGTTAATCAAGGCGGCAAAAAGAACTAAGACGGTTCTGGAAATTGATGCTTATCCGAACAGATTAGATCTAAAAGACGAATACGTTCGCAAAGCCGTTCAAGCCGGAGTCAAATTATCAATTGATTCAGATGCTCACAGCACAATTCATTTTCAATACTTAGAATTTGGGATTGGTCAGGCAAGACGCGGCTGGGCAGAGGGAAAAGATATTATAAATATTCGCCCCTGGGAAGAAATGTTAAAGCTATTGAAATGACCGAATTCCAAGAAAAAGTATATAAAGTGGTCAGGAAGATTCCCAAGGGGGAAGTTTTAACTTATAAAGAAGTGGCGCAATTAATAGGTAGTCCAATGGCTTATCGGGCAGTCGGGAATGCTTTGAATCAGAATCCGTTTAAGAACGTGCCGTGCCACCGGGTAATACGATCAGACGGGAAAATTGGCGGTTATGCCAAGGGTACTGACCAAAAAATTAAGATTTTAAAGAAAGAAAGGTTTTTATGACTTATCGGATTTTATTAGTCGGCGGAGGCACGGGCGGGCATATTTATCCTTTAGTGGCGGTAAGCAGAGAACTTCAAAAATTAGCCAGTAAACGAGGCGCAAATTTAGAGTTGATGATAGTAGCTGACAATAATATTTGGAGAAGTGAATTTGAGAGTAGGGGAGTTAGGTTTAAAAAGATTTTAGCGCCGAAATTAAGGAAAGTTGAGGGCGGACGCACAAATTTTTTGGCTTTTTTAATGATTCCATTTGCTTTGATTCAAGCGCTTTGGACCCTTTTTGTTTTTATGCCTGACTTAGTTTTTTCAAAGGGCGGGATTATTTCGGTTATTCCTTCTTTGGTCGCAAAACTTTATTTTATCCCGCTTTTCATCCATGAATCTGATGCGGTTCCGGGAAAAGCTAACCAGTTCCTATCTAAATTCGCGAAAAAAGTTTTCATTTCTTATGAAAAATCAGCCACTTATTTTAAAAATACAGTTTTAAGCGGCAACCCCATTAGAGAATCTCTTTTTGGTAGGAATAGACTAGAAGCCGCTAAATATTTTAATTTGAATCCTGACAAAAAGACAATTTTATTTTTAGCTGGAAGCCAGGGAGCAGTTTCAATAAATAAGTTGTTGATTAATAGCATTGTTCAGTTAACTAAAAACTTTCAGATAATTCATCAAACTGGCTCCAAAAACTTTGATTTAGTAAAGGTAGAGATTGAAAAAATAAAAGGAGACGGAAAAGACAGCTATATTAAAAATATAGAAAATAATTACCGAGGTTATGGTTTTTTAAATGAAGAGGAATTGTCCAGTGTCTATGCTTTGTGTGATATAATAGTTTCTCGCTCCGGTTCAAATATTTTTGAAATCGCTTATCTTGGCAAGCCGGCGATCGTGATTCCCTATCCTTATTCTGCCGGAAATCATCAGAGAGCTAATGCAATGGAATTCTCTAAATTTGGGGCAGTGGTTTTGGAAGAAGCGAACCTAAGCCCGAATATTTTAATAGATCAAATCCAGCATTTATTAAAACCAGAAAATTATGCTTCAATCAGCCAGAGAATAAAACAATTTGCAAAACCAGAAGCCGGGAAAATAATAGCTAATGAAATTCTAAAAAAATTCAAAACTCAAATTACAAATTTTAATTCAAATGCAGAAATGTTTTAAATTTGAAACATTGGAATTTGTAAACTTATGTTTATTGGAAACCAATCAATTCAGAAATATTTTGGTAAACTAATTGAAAGCGATGGCTTAAGCCATGCTTATCTTTTTTACGGGCCCGAGGGAATCGGCAAAAAATTATTTGCCAAAGAAATTTTAGAAAAATTAACCGGCTCTTTGAATAGCCCGGATTTAAGAATAATTGATAAAGAAAGCGATGAAATCCCAATTGCCGACATACGGGAACTGAAAAATTTTATCCATCTCACCCCTTTCGGGGAATATAAGGTTGTTATTATCAATAATGCTCATAATCTGGGGCGAGACGCTTCAAACGCTCTGCTTAAAATTTTAGAAGAACCGCCCGGGAAGTCGGTTTTATTTTTAGTCAGTCATCTTCCTAAACTTTTACTGCCGACAATAATATCACGTTGTCAAAAGATTAGATTCCAGCCGCTTAGAAAAAAAGAGATCACTGACTATTTAATTACTAAAAATAAACTAGAACCGGAAACTGCCGCCTCAATAGCTAAATTTGCCAATAGTTCTTTGGGTCAAGCTTTGGAATTAGCTCAAAACTTTGATAATTTCCAAAAAAATATTAATCTATTGAATAAGCTGGCAAAAGCGGATTTCTTGGGGCGTTTTGAAGCGGCTAAGAAAATTTTAGCAGAAGAAGACTTAAAAAAGATAATAAATGATTGGTTTGTTTATTCGGCGTCCCTGCTCCCGATTTTCTTTGTGCAAAGCACAACTAGAAAATCGAGGATCCTCGATTTCTCAGCTCCGACAGAAGTCGGAGGAGAAATCGGGACCGCAAAACTAAGCCGCGAATTGCTGTATTTAAATAATCTGCTTTCAAAACCACAGTTTAACCAGAAGCTGGCCTTGGAAAATTTTTTAATTAGATTATGAATAAGCGAAAAGCTGCCCTCGGTATATGTCTTAGGGCCCTTTCTTGGGCAATGCCGGTATTTTATTATGGATAAACAATTAGTCGACAATTTAAAAAGAGAGTTAAGCGGAGTTTTAGAATTTCTTAAAAATGATTTAGGGCAGATTAGGAGCGGCCGGGCCAATCCGGCTTTGGTTGAAAATATTAAAATTGATGCTTATGGAAGCAAGATGAATTTGAAAGAAGTGGCCAGTATTCTTGTGCCGGATGCCAAAACTTTACTTATTCAGGTTTGGGACAAAGGATTGATTAATTCAGTAGTTAAAGGAATTGAAGAGAGCCGTTTGGGGCTCACGCCTAATATTGAAGGGCAGAATATAAAATTAATAGTGCCGCCTTTGGTTGAGGAAAGAAAAAAAGAATTGACCAAGCTTTTGCATGACAAGCTTGAACAGGCGAGGATAAGAATTAGGCGAGGTCGCGACGAAGTTTGGCATAAGGTTCAGAATTTGGAGAAGGAGAAAAAGATTTCCGAAGACGACAAATTCAGGGCCAAAGACGAGCTGCAAAAAGTTGTAGATGAATATAATAAAAAGGTGAAGGAAATGGGGGAGGGGAAAGAGAGGGAACTGAAATAAAGCTCGGGTATAGCCATTTCAGAACCGTCTCTCGGGGTATAATCAATTTCTTCGTTTGGTGCCCCTTCTTGAAAATAGCACGCCACTTTGCTCGAATTGCCGATAACTAGGGCGTGTCTACCCCTTTATCCCCCCGGAAAGAAACTGATGGCTATACCCTTCTCCAAAACAAAATGATTATCAGATTCCATCTCATCAGAACTCGCCGGCGAAGCCTAAAATATAAGAAGTGCGGACTCTTGAATACTCAAAAGCATGAGCAAAAGATGGTAAATTGGCATAAGAAAACAGCCGCACCCAAACGGGATTGGCTGTCGAGTTTGCGAATGAGTCACCCCATCGCTATTAGTTGCCATATTCTCCTAACGGTTACAGGGGCAACTAGGGCAATGGAGGCGATAAGGAGCCAAAAGCTTGGTATTGCTACCCCCAGAGCAAACGAAACAATGCTTCCGAAAATCAGGACATCTTCCATTCTTTTCATCAGTTTCTCCTGTAGACTATTTTTAGCATAAGCAATGATTTATGTCCATGCGGCCCAGGGAAGAAATAGAAAAAGTGCCGTAAGTCCATCGAAGATTGAAAGCGGCTCGGCAATACCAATTTCTGATATATACCTGTCCGTTTGGCGATGCCTTCTCAGGAACCTCATGAGCCGAGCCGTTAAGAGGAGATATTCTTTGTAGCGAGGCGAATGAGGAGCGAGGGTTTATTCTGATAAACAGGAGATAAGAGAATTATTAAAATTGTATGAGGCCGAGCGTTTCCTGAAAGGCATTGCCAAAGGTAGGGCAGTTGGTATTGCCGAGCAAAAGGTTTCTAGATAATGTTTGTGGTAGAATTATCTAATGTTTACCGCGTTAATTTTCATCATTGTTTTGGGAGTATTGGTGCTGGTGCATGAGTTTGGGCATTTTTATGTGGCCAAAAAAGCCGGAATGAAAGTTGAGGAATTTGGTTTTGGGTTTCCGCCGCGAATCTTTGGCATTAAACGTGGGGAGACGATTTATTCAATTAACTGGATTCCTTTTGGCGGTTTCGTGAAGGTTTACGGCGAAAATGGCGAGAATGAGAATGACCCAAGGAGTTTTGCTTCAAAGCCAGCTGGCAAAAGAGCCGAGGTTATAGTTGCCGGCGTGGTAATGAATTTTCTTTTGGCCGTAGTCTTTTTAAGTTTTGCCAATACCTTTGGTTTAAGAATAGGTTTAATTGATGAGGCAACGATTGCCAGAGATACTAAAATCCAAATAATTCAAATATCGCCGAATTCTCCTGCCCAGATTGCTGGTTTAAAAACTCTTGATGAAATTATCAAGCTTCAAAAAGGAGTCGATTTAATCAAACCCCAACAAGTTGAGGACGTTCAGAATTTTGTAAAAAAGCACGGCGGAGAAGAAATATTCATAACCATTAAAAGAAACGGGGGAGAAGTTAATTTAAAACTAACCCCAAGAATAAACCCTCCAGCCGGTCAAGGTGCGATTGGTATTAATTTAGCCAAAACAGGAGTAGTTTCTTTTCCATGGTATGAGGCAATCTGGCGGGGAGCCCGCGATACTAGCATAATGACCGCCAATATCACCATTGCACTGGCTATATTTTTTAAGAATCTTTTTATTGACTCCCGCTTGAGCGCCGATGTTTCTGGACCAATTGGGATTGCTGTTATTACCGGCCAAGCCGCCAGCCTTGGCTTTAATTATCTTCTTCAATTTGTGGCTTTGCTTTCGATAAACTTAGCCGTTTTAAACATTATTCCGTTTCCGGCTTTGGACGGCGGCCGGCTTCTTTTTATTGGGATCGAAAAATTGAAAGGTTCACCGGTTCCTAAAAAAGTTGAAGGTTTTGTGAATGCCGCCGGATTTGTTTTTTTGATTGCTTTGATGATTTGGATTACAGTTAAGGATGTGGCCAAATTCTTCTAAAGAAGAATTTGGAAATTTCAATTTTCAATTTTAAATTTTCAATGAAATCTAAATGTTTCAAATTTCAAACATTTCTGCATTTGAATTAAAATTTGTAATTTGAATTTTGAATTTATTTATGCGTCTATCCCAGCTTTTTACCAAGACATTAAGAGAAAACCCCAAGGATGAGGAAAGCGTTAACGCTAAGCTACTTACCAGGGGCGGTTTTATTTCCAAAGTCATGGCCGGGGTTTTTGAATATATGCCGTTGGGCTTAAGCGTGCTAAATAAGATAAATAATATTATCCGGGAAGAAATAAATGCCATAGGGGGTCAAGAAATCTTTATGTCTGTGTTTCAAAACCATGGCGTGTGGGCCATGACTGATCGTTGGAACGAGGCATCCGGCGTCATGTATCAGTTTAAAGATAATACTGGGAAAGATTACGGCCTTGCCTTTACTCATGAAGAGCCAATTACCGTCGACGCCAGCCGTTACATAACTTCTTATAAAGATTTACCCAAGGCCGTTTATCAGATTTGTAATAAGTTTCGGAATGAACCCCGGGCCAAATCCGGCCTTTTGCGAGGCCGCGAATTTATGATGAAGGACTTATACAGTTTTCATGCAACTCAGGAAGACCTCGATGATTATTACGAAAAAGTTGCCACCGTCTATATGAGAATACTGGAACGGGTGGACGTTAGCGCAGTCAGGACTTTTGCTTCAGGCGGTATGTTTTCAAAATACTCCGACGAGTTTCAGGTGCTGGCCGAGGTCGGCGAGGATACGATTTACATCAACGAAAAAGAAAATAGAGCAGTAAATAAAGAGGTTTATAACGACGAGGTTCTCTCCGATCTTAACTGGAACAAAGAAAATTTGGTTGAAAAGCGGGCGATTGAAGTCGGTAATATATTCAAGCTTGGAACAAGGTTTTCAGAAAAACTTGGTTTGAATTATACCGATGAGAATGGAGATAAGAAACCGGTTATCATGGCTTCTTACGGCATTGGCCCTGCGCGGCTTATGGGCACTATCGTTGAGCTCCATAACGACAAAAATGGAATCATCTGGCCCGAATCAGTGGCTCCATTTAAAGTTCATTTAATAGTGCTGGATGGTAAAAATAAAGAAGGCGATAAAATCTACGATGATTTGAAAAAATCAGGAGTAGAGGTTTTATATGATGATCGAGAAGACAAAAGCGCTGGCGAGAAATTTGCCGACGCCGACCTGATTGGTTGTCCTCTTCGCATAGTTGTCAGTGAAAAAACCCTCGAAAAAGATTCGGTTGAAATGAAAAAGAGAAACGAAAAAGACGCAAAGTTAGCCAAGATTTCTCAACTACTTGATTTATTAAACAGATAAACTATGATTTCTCTCAATGTTAGATCGGTTGTTCGGCGCATTTTCAAAAGATATTGGCATAGACTTGGGTACGGCAAATACCCTTGTTTATGTAAAGGGGCGGGGGATTGTCATAAATGAGCCTTCAGTTGTGGCGGTTAACAAAAAAACCGGCCAGATTATCGCGATTGGGGTAGAAGCCTATAAAATGGTTGGCAAAACACCCGGACACATTGTCGCTTCGCGGCCTCTCGTCGCCGGAGTTGTTTCTGATTTTGAAATAACCGAACAGATGCTGAAATATTTTATCGACCGGGTTCATAAGGAATCATTTACTTTAGTGCCGCGACCACGTGTGGTGATTGGGATTCCTTCGGGTGTAACCGAAGTGGAGCGGAGAGCCGTGGAAGACGCGGCTTTCAATGCCGGGGCCAGGGAAGTTTATTTAATTGAAGAACCAATGGCTGCCGCCATCGGCGCAAGACTGCCGATTCACGACCCGAAAGCTAATTTAGTAGTTGATATCGGCGGCGGAACAACCGAAGTGGCGGTAATAAGCCTTGGCGGAATGGTGGCTTCGCAAAGCTTAAGAATTGCCGGCGATAAGCTTAACGAAGACATAACACAATATTTAAAAGATGAGCACCGGATTTTAATCGGGGAGCGTTCAGCTGAAGAAGTAAAAATTACAATTGGTTCGGTTTGGCCCCAAAGCGAAGAGCTTGAAATGGAGATAAGCGGACGAGATATCGTCACCGGCCTGCCTAAAGAAATGAAAATTACTTCGCCCGATATAAGGAAAGCACTGATGCGTTCAATCAGAATGATCATTAATGCCGTTAAAGATACGATCGAAGAAACTCCGCCGGAACTAACTTCCGATTTAACCAAAAAAGGAATTTATCTGGCCGGCGGCGGCAGTCTTCTTAGGGGATTTGACGTTTTACTCTCCCACGAAACAAAATTACCGGTAAAAATAGTTGATGACCCATTAACGGTTATAGTGAGAGGCTGTGGCATTGTTTTAGAGGATATTGATAAATTAAGAGATATCTTAGTCAGTTCAGATAAAGATATACAACTAAAATAGAGGATGAAAGATTACAGAATTTCTGCCGATACTGATAATCTGGAACCGGAAGAGACTCTTTTGGAAGCAGTTTCTCTTGACTCGAGAATCGAAAGGCCGGTAAAATCAGAATTTTTTATAGCTTTTTATTTTAGCATAGTCGCTATCCTAATAATTTTTGCGGGCGCCGGTTTTAAATTGAGTATATTAGGCAATGATTATTTTACGGCTTTGGCTGCTAAGAATCAGTTTATTACCATTCCGATTTCTCCTTCACGGGGATTAATTTATTCTCAAGAAGGAACAATTTTAGCAGAGAATGCCAGTGTTTACGGTCTTTGGTTTCTGCCTTCAAAAATAATAACCAGTGAAAAAGAAGAAATTACCATTAAACTTTCAGAAATTTTAAACCTGCCAGTTGATAATCTAACCAGTTTAATGGAAAAAAATTCAGGGAAAGCCCCTCTTTTAATAAAAGAAGATATTAGCGGAGAAGAAAAAGAAAAAATCTCTTATTTGAGTTCCCCGGCTTTAGTTATTACTTCAGATAATATCCGAGTTTATCCGGATGGGGAGTCGTTTTCTCATTTGCTCGGCTATGTAAGTTTAGTTAATGAAAATGATTTAACTAAAGATAATTTTTATCAGTCTAATGATCAAATCGGCCGCTCCGGACTGGAAAATTATTATGAAAGTTATCTGCGGGGCCGGCGCGGCGAGATTCTTATAAATAGGTTCAACGACGAAACCCAAGAGTCAGAACCGCATAAAGGAAACAGCCTGGTTTTAAACATTGACTCAAAACTGCAAAGAGATATTTATTCTGAACTTGAAAATGGATTAAGGCAGACTGGTCAGGGCCAGGCAATAGCTCTGGCTCAAGACCCGAGGGACGGCCGGATTCTTTCTTTAGTCAGCCTTCCTTCATATAATAATAATAGTTTTGTCAACGGGTTGACTCCCGACCAGTTCAAAGCCTTATTTGAAAATAGACAAGAACCGCTTTTGAACAGAGTCATCTCCGGGCGTTTTTCACCGGGTTCAACGATTAAACCGTTGATTGCCTTGGCTGCCTTGGAAGAAGGAGTGATTAATCCGTCAAAAAAAATAAACGCGCCAGGCCTTATAACTATCACTAACCCTTATGATCCTGAAATAGTTTATACTTTCAGGGATTGGAAGAACCACGGCTTGGTTAATATGAGAGAAGCGATTGCTAATTCTTCAGATATTTATTTTTATACTGTCGGCGGAGGATTTTATGACGTTAAAGGTCTTGGCATCGAAAGAATTGCCCGGTATTTCAAGATGTTCAAATTGGATTCAGTTTTAGGGATTGATTTAGGGGGCGAAGTGGCTGGATTCGTTCCGGATCCGGAATGGAAAAGGCAAAATAGGAATGAGATCTGGTATCAGGGCGATACTTTTAACGTGTCTATTGGCCAAGGAGATTTACTGGCTACCCCTCTTTGGCTGACTTCTTATATCGCTGCCATTGGCAATAATGGTTATTTGTATAAGCCTTTGATTGTAGATAAGATTTTGAATGAAAATGGGGATAATCTAAAAACTTTCGAGCCTCAAATTTTAGCCAGCCTTGATTTTAATCAAGAGAATTTAGATGTAGTTAAGGAGGGAATGAAGCTGGCCTCGAAAGTCGGTACGGCTAAAGTTTTAAATGGTTTGCCTTTTGAAGTCGGAGCTAAAAGTGGAACGGCCGAAGTCATCAAGGGCCAGAGCACCAGTTCCTGGATAAGCGTTTTCGCTCCCTATAATAATCCACAGGTTGTGTTGACCATAATGATGGAATCTGGTAGAGAAGGAAGTTATATACCTCACCAGATAGCTTATCGGATACTTAAAGAGTATTTTAAGTAAATCCCAATTTTCAATATGTATCTAAGTCCAGAAGGTTTAAAGAAACTAAAAGAAGAGTTAGAAAAGAGAAAACATTCTCGGGCAGAAATCGCCCAAAAGATCCAAGAAGCTAAAGCTCTTGGTGACTTATCTGAAAATGCCGAGTATCAGGAGGCTTTGGCAATCCAATCTTTTAATGAGGGCCGGGTTATGGAATTAGAGGAAATTTTAAGGCAGGCAGAGGTTATCTCGGAAGAAATGAATCATCGGCATGAAGCGGTTGAAATCAGCGCCCAAGTAAAAGTAGAGTCAAAATTCGGGAATCAGCAATTTACCATTGTCGGGTCTTCAGAAGCTGATCCGGTAAAAGGTTTTATTTCCAATGAGTCTCCGTTAGGCCGGGCTTTTATAGGGCGGAAAAAAGGCCAAGAAATTGAAGTAGACACTCCTAAAGGAAAAGTTAAGTATAAGATTGTAGAGATACTCTAGACCGAAACCCTTAATCGGGTGTAATCAATTTCTTCGTTGGTCGCTTCTTCAAAGACCAAACCCTGAAAGAAGTCGCCGACGACTTGGGTATCGGATCGGAGCGCGTTCGTCAACTTGAAGCCAAGGCCCTAAGGATGTTGCGCCATCCTTCGATCTCAAGAAAATTCCGATACTTTCTCAGTCGGTAAGCTCGCGAAAAAATCTGTAAACACATTGTCTGTGTTTCTGTTTTTCGCGAGCTTTTTCTTTTTCAATACGGACAACTACGCAAAAAGACGTTTTAAAATGCTATAGCAGACTAAAACGTAAGTTTGAAATTAGATGGTAAGGAGGCATAGCCATTGCTTTGTTAAAAGCAGTAGAAACCCGGCTCGGTGTATCGTTTTCTGAATAGAGGGGCCCCTTAGAAATAGCCAGAATTTTATGAGAAACTGCTCCGGTAACAAATTAGATGAGGAGGGTAATCGATTTGTCGGCAGTTTGAATAAAATTCTGCGTCTATTTCAAGGGGCGTGGTCTAAGTGAAG
>VMGG01000021.1 GCA_007376425.1 Parcubacteria group bacterium Gr01-1014_2
CTGTAATATTAATCCTACGGCTATGACTACTAAAGCCCCCCAAACTCCTGACCAGATTTGAGTTTTAGCTTCTTTTATTTTAGTCTCATCGCCGCCAGCTCGCATCCATTTAACGCCTCCGAGAACTATATAAATCAATGCAAGAATTACGCCTAATACCAGTATGAACTGAGCTACCCTTCTTAGAATATTTTCAACTTCAGTCAGGGTTGTCCCCGGAACAACAGGCGGATTAACTGTCGGCAACTGAGCTAAAACAAAAACCGGCATCAAAACTAACATTGCTACTGCCAAAACGACTAAATATCTTTTAATTAAATTCATGTTTTTAATTTTTATTTTTTACTCCGACTTAAAGTCGGAATTTATCGACCTATGGTTGTTTACAAGTTTTTTGACCTGTTCCAAATATACCCGAAGACTTGCATCTTAAGAAATAAGAACAATCATTATCTCCCTTACATATCTCATCTTTTAAATTTCCGTTATTTCTATCACAAATACCCGAAACAATATCGCAACTAGTCCCAGATACGCATTGATTACTATTAATGCAAGGACTTCCTGGTCCGCCAGAAGTATAACCTCCTGATCCAGGCCCGGAACCACCCGGCACTCCACCTCCAAAGAAACTCCCAGTTACTACTATATTATAAATCGTCAGGATTATCACGCCAACTGCCAGAATGATGAACGCGCCGATGATGCCGTTCCTAAACCAGCCCTTGGCGCTTTTGGCCTCGGTGTCAGAACCTGATTTTAAATACATTATACCAGAAATAACTATGGTGATAACAGCTAATATAATTCCGGCTCCAATCAAAAAATTTGCAATAGAATAAAGAACGCCCATTAAATAACCTTGACTCAAAGTCGGACCGGGCGGCAATTGAGGCAAAGTATAACCTTGGGCTTGGGCAAAGTTTATTAAGTTCATGGGCTGAAAAATCCTCCTTCAACAATAATTTTAATAGTATTTATTATCACGCCAACTGCCAGAATGATGAACGCGCCGATGATTCCGTTCCTAAACCAGCCCTTGGCGCTTTTGGCTTCAATGTCAGATTTAGCCCAAAAATACATTATCCCTGAAATAACCAAAGTGATAACTCCTAAAGTAATCCCGGCAGTGTAAAGAAACTTAGCCGTATTATCCAAAAAAATATTTACTGTGCTGTATTTTATTGGTTCGCCCGGCGGCAATTGAAATTGTTGAGCAAGTAAAAATAATTTATTCATTTCAAAAGATACATTGGCCCAAAATTGATAATCGGCAGAAAAATTCTCTGGTTACCACGTTGGCAATTGTATTAATTATTACTCCTACTCCCAACACTATCAAAGCGCCGATCAAAGCATTTCTGAGCCAAGTTTGGGCGTTTGTAATTTTAGTCGTATCTGAACCGGCTCTCATATACATAATACCGCTAACCACAATGGCAATAATAGCAAATAAAACAGCTATATTAGTCAAAAAAGAACCGACGATTGCTATCAAGCTTCCAAGTTCAGCCAAAGTAAAGCCTCGTCCGACAACCGGCGGCGGCGGAATAAATATTTGGGCGATTTTGTAAATTTCAATCATAAATTATCTATCAAGAATACAAAGCCCTTCTTCGATAACACAAGTTGAACCGATTAGACAATCTTCCGGGCCTTTGCATGTACCGACTATAACTCTGCCTTTAACATTTCCACTTAGACCAATCGGCGGGCAATTCAAAGGCAAAAAAGAATAATCGCCGCCTAAAGCATTAGCCACTGTAGCTATAATTACATTAGTAGCTAAAATTACCAAAATTCCAACTAATGCCCATCTTAAATTATTTGTTGCATCAGTCACCTTTGTTTCATTGCCTCCAGCCAAAAAATATCTAACTCCGGCCCAAATTAAAAAAATAACCATTATCGCTAACACCACTCCAATCAGCCAGCAGGCAAAGCCAGTAATGATACCGGCAATGCGCTGAACCGTAAAATCTTGTATCCCCAAAAAATCATCCATATTTCTTAAATTATAGAATTTCCGGATTAATAATAAAAATAACTTATCAACAAATGAAAAGGAGGACGCAATTGCGTCCTCCGATGTTTAGGGGCTTTTGAGTCGAACTGTTGCCGGAATCCTCCAGCCCGGCAGAGATTCATCCTGTAGCCCCCGAAGATCAATCTCATGTTCATCAAAAGAACCTGTGGTATCGTTTCTTTGGATTAGAAACACTTTGATGTCTGGCGTTCTGACCCTAGTCTTGGCGCGTGGTCCAAGAACCGCCCGGCGGCCATCTGGTATTTCTACCACAATTGTCGCCGGGTTTTCGTTAATTACTGTAAACCCAACCCCTCTCAAACGCGATGGTGCCAACGGTGCAGGCTCAACTACCAAAGGCGGTTCTTGAGGAGCCAAAGCCTGTGGAGTCGAAGTCGGCTGTCGGGGCACTGTCTGCGGTTGAACCGGCTGATAAACGACAATTGGCTCATACCAGCACTCGCGCTCATGTTGACCGTAAAGGCCAACACCGCCAGCGCCGGCTGCGGCGCCGCCGACAACTGCGCCCGCATTGCGAGTCCAGATAGCAGTTGAGCCACCGCCTGCCAAAGCCCCAAGCCCTGCATCAACGAGTCTGTGCCCAACCGACATAGGTCGGCACACAAGCCGCTGATTCGGGTAGCCATACGGCTGCCACGTTTGCCACTGCCACGACTGGGCTGTTTGCCAAATCAGATTCTGGGTCCCGCCAACCGCGCAGGGCACACCGCAAGTTCCGCCAAAACCCCATTGGGCATAGACCTCGCCTTGTCCAAACAGAATCCCCAAAATTGCAATTAAAAGAACTTTCTTCATTCCTCACCTCCAATTAAATATATCCTACTAGATTATTTAAACTTTGTCAAATCACAAAAGTTTTTATAAAAAATTAAAAGGCCGCTTTCATGTTTCCACGAAAACGGCCCAGAAAGAACTCTACTTTGGCGGTGATGCTTTCACCACCACTTCCTGCCCAACCGGACCGGAAAATCTCCGAATTCCTCCCTTCACCCCGTACGCTTTATTGATAGAATCAACGGTTCCATCATCAAAGTGAACTTTTGCTTCAGGAGGGCCGTAGAAATGGTAGCTCCAGCCGAGAGGAATCATTCCCGGGCCGAGGAACAGCTCGGACGGCTTGTCTTCGCCGAGAAGCGGAATCCTGATAATTTCTTTATCTGTTTCTTTCTCGGCTGAAGAAACCTGACTGACTATTCCTTCAGCTTTTCCATAGGCCTCTTTGATTTCGGGCAGAAAAAAAAGTGACATAATCCCACCTAAAACAAAGAGTATTCCCAAAACCCTGAAAAAATTCCTTCCAGGAATTCTAGGAATGAAGCCCAAACCCATCAGAACTGCACCGAAAAGAACCAATCGAAACAAACGACCTAAGGAGCTGACCGTAGCTCCAATCCCTTGGCCCGTTGAAACTCCAAACACCCTACCGATCCCTGAATTAACCAAAATAACAGTCAAAACAGAAACCACAAGGCCAACCAACGCAACACCTAGAATTATCAACGCCCACTTTTTCACCTCTTTTGGAGTAGCAACATGCATACTTCATCTCCTCGTAAAAAGACTGGCGATCCTTTCAAAAGCTTGACCTGTTTCAGGAGAAATTGAAATCTGATTCTCCTTAATTTCTTTCTTCACTTTGCCACGTTCGGTCTGAATGATTTCTTGGGCTCTCTCACGAGAATAACCCATGACAATCAATTCTCCTAGTCTCTCCCGAACGTGATCTAACTCCACTTTCTCTGCCGCTCTTTGCCTTTCCTCACGACGAACTTTCTCGTAATCCTCTTGAACTTCTCGAGGTAAAGAAATTTCACCGATAAGGAATTCAATCACATCAACACCCCAATCAACCGCTCGTCTGTCAGCCCTCTCCTGAATAATATGACGAAACTCGTCAGTAGCTCTGAGAGCTTCATCATCTTCTCTATGGCTAACTTCATCGCGGAGAGTATTTTGAACCAACTCAACAAGGCTCTCTCCAATGACTCTTTCTTCTATAGATAGAGTCTGGGCAGGGTTTTCAACCCTCCAGCGAATGGTCGATGGCTTGATTGTAAGTCGAACACCATTCATAGAAATTATCGTAAACTCCTGCACCTGAGTTGGTCTTTCACGGACATCGATCGCTTCAGCTCCCATGATTGGTCGGGGAAGAATCCAATTCCATCCTTCCTTCAACTCAAAGATTGCTTTAGAAACAACCGATACTCCGGATATTGGATCACCGGTTATTCTTTCTCTGACTTCTTGAATTACGAGCCTGCCTCCCAAAAAGAGAGGTACTCCTTTCCAGCCGATTTCAATCTTGACAAGCCCACCAACTCCAAAATAACCAAAGAAGGCAAGCATTAGCCAGATCGCGATGTACCAAGGCAAGAAAAGAAACAGCAGCACTCCGATCAAGAGATGCAAAACAAAAACTACAGGGAAACCTCTGCCAATCATATTGATTCTCCTTCTTCGAAAAAAGGTTAATATTCAGTTGTTTTAGAACTAAATTAGATTATACAAAAGTTTAGTTAATATGTCAAATCAAGGAGTTCCTAAATTAAGAATGCTTTTTATAAGAGTAAAGAACCCCTGTCCTATCAGGATTATTGCCAAGCCCACTACAGCGTAAAGCAAGGCTGTTCTTGCTTTTTTAACCTTTTCCTGATTGCCGCCAGAGGTCAAAAACAAAAGCCCGGCATAAATTATGATTATCACCGCAATCGGAATGGCGATTTGGAAAAGGAAACGACCAATAGCTTTAGCTAAATCAACTAATGATCGCACTTGAGTCGGCGGTTGAATTTCAAAAGTAACTGGTTGGCCTGGTTCGATACCGCCGCCTGGTTCTGTGCCGCCACCCTGAGCAAAGATATAATTACTCGATAATAAAAAACTAGCTACTACAATAGAAATTACTAAAATAAAATTTAAGATTTTTTTATTCATTAATTCGAATCAATAAACTAATCTTACCATTAAAATTAATTTAAAAAAAACTAATTTCCAGTACAGGTTTGGGTGCTTACATGGGTACTAGTGCCCTCAAATAAAATATAGCCGAAATTACAAACACTGCTGATATTCTGAAGTCTTTGATACAATTCCTGCTCTGAAATGCCTTGAGCGTTAAAATCAACTGCTTGAGCACCAGTTGTTCCGCCTACTCCGCCGTAATGGCAAGAATTAATTAAATGAGCACAAGCTCCGCAGACTGGCTGGCCGCGAGTGTAATTGCATAAATCATTCTGCCTTTCATAAGTATAAATCTGGCTTTGGTCTATAAAATTTCCTAAACGGGAATTAACGCAGGAAATCAACTGGTTTAATTCCGGCGCATTAGTTGGACTCGACGGAACGCCGTATTGCGACGCCAACGCTGCTGGATCAAAACATAAAGGGCTTGGCGGGACACCTATGCCACCTGGCCCAGTGATACCAGTATCAGTACAAGTAAATCTGAACCAGCTTCCTTTTGCTTTATCCGGACCAAATGATTGGATAAAAGTATTTACAATCATCCACGAAGCAAGAATGATCACCAATCCCCAAAAAGTAGTTTTAAAAATGGCTATCCCCTTCGCATACAACCCGGGATTTGCTCCGGCTAGCACTATCATTAAGCCAGCAGCAATAAATAAAACTGCGGCCACCGGCGGAACAAGGCCTTCCAAAATAAAATGGATTACATTGTCAGCTAATCTAAACAGGTCGCAACGAGTGCAAGCTCCTTCAATCCCCGGAGTATTCGGGTTATCCTGACTCTTTAGTCCGCAAGAAACTAAAGGAAGATAATCAACCGCCGAAACAACTAAAGGAAAAACTAAAAATGAAGAAATAAAAATTAAAATTAAGAGATTTAAAAATTTAAATTTCATCTGCGTTGCATCAGCACCGTGACTTTGTCTTCAGCGGCTCTTAAGGCTTCTGGTATGGTGGTTCTTCTAAAAACCACATTCTCAATTGTATCAGCGAAAATTTGTTCAATTGCTGCTGGATCAATCTGATACCAGCTCCGAGCCGAGAGGGATTGGTTTGCGAAAACCCCCAAATCCGGATCGGTTTTTTGGGAATCAATCAGGTCCCGCTTGGCTGTCGGCCGCAAAGATTTTCTAAGATACGGTAAAACGCCATCTCTCGAGGTAAGAAAAGTCAAAAATTTCCAAGCCGCCTCTTTGTTTTCCGAAGCAGTTGAAACAGCCGGCGCAAAATAATTAGCATAATCAACCCGGATCAAAGAATCTTTGACCTGTGGCATTAAAGCCACTTCAAAATTCAGCCGCGGCGCCTTTGATTTAATTACCTGAATCTGATGGGAATAATTAAACATCATTGCCGCCCGCTCAGTGGTAAATGCATCAACTGAATAAAACAAATTATCATTCCAGGTATAGACGCTTTTCAATGGATTAGCAAAATCGGTATAGTATTCCAAAGCTACTTCTCCAATAGGCTCAAAACCGACTGGGTTAGCGAAAACTGCTTCATTTCTTACTCTATCAACCATTCCCACCCCGCTTTGAATCATTAAAAGACTTAGAATATCTGTTGAACGGTTAACATTTCTGGCTAACCCAATAGCCGCCCCGGCTCTTTCAATATTGCCCTTATTATCAATCTTGGTTAAAGTTTTAACCGCTTCATTAAATTCATCCCAAGTCTTTGGAGGTTGGCTGATTCCAGCTGAATTAAACAAATCCTTATTGTAATACAAGGCCAGGGTATCTACGTAAAGAGGCAAAGCATAAATTTGGCCATTATCAATTAAGTCATTCTGGACGACATCAACGAAATCTTGCTGAAAGTTAAAAAGTTTAAAGTTCAAGTCTTTATCATTTTGATCAAGTGGAGCAAGCTTATCTTTATGCTTTGGCAACCAGCTCGATTGAATCATCCAGATGTCCGGACCTCGGCCAGCGGCCAAAGCATCAATTACTGCTTTTTCATATTCTTCAAAAGGAAACGGAACATATCTAATATTTATATCTGGATAAAGCCTACGAAAACTTCTAATCGTTTCTTCAAAGGCAGAAGTCTCGTCAAATACCCCCCAAAATTCAAGCTCAACTCTTTTGGAATCCTGGCCTCCTATTCCGCCCAAAACCAAATAAAAACTAAACTAAGGATACTTTCTTTAGGGGTTCGGTATTCATCTGGCGGGCCTAAACCGCCTGCTCCTTTCTCCCAATCAATAATGACTAATTTTCTCCCCGGCATTAACATTCTTTTCGCTTCTCTGATTATCCCGATTTTTTGGTCATTTTGGAAAAGAACATTTTTAATCAAAACAAAATCCTGGGAGTTGTCGGACAAAAAAGTACTGCCTAAAACCTCAAGGTTAGCTCTGACTAAATGAATATTTTTGAGATCAGCGGTTATTGCCCTTACTCTAACTGTCTCTAAAGCCGACTCCAGGACATCCACTGCCGTGACCACTCCTCCATCGCCGATTGCCTTAGCCATTTCAATTGTGAAATAACCAGAGCCAGAACCTAAATCAGCTATTTTCATTCCG
>VMGG01000022.1 GCA_007376425.1 Parcubacteria group bacterium Gr01-1014_2
TCTCTAGCTCCGGGGTAGCTCAACGGTAGAGCGGCTCCCTGTCGAAAAAGGCAGCTTTCCGCCGTAAGACGGATTGAAAAATGGGGTTAACTTCCGGAAACCTAAATGATATAATTCATATGGTAATCAGAAGCCAAGCTCCGATACATCATCGGAGAAGGTTCAGAGACTAGAGTTTAACTCGTACATTGATAGAGATATCAATGGAAACGCTCCATATCCTGAATAAGGATAATGATATAGTCCACTCCACTACGAAAGTAATGGGCAATGTGTAAGGAGATGGTTGGAGGTTCGAATCCTCCCCCCGGAGCTAAGGAACTTTAAATATAATGCCAAAAAGAAAACTTCTCACTTATTTTGCCAGAAACTTCACCATTGTTTTGTCGCTGGTTCTAATCTGGCGGGGAATTTGGTACACGCTGGATTATATAGACATAGGGTTTTTCGGCACCCACGCCTATTCAGCTATCGGCGGAATAATTATAGGAATAGTTCTTCTCTATTTGCCGGATAAAGATCTAAAGGAGATAGAAAAGCTGTAAATGAAAAACCGCCGAAAGGCGGTTTTTCATACAATTATGGAGTCGGTGTTGGACTCGGGGAAGGAGTCGGCGATGATGTCGGCGTTGGAAGCGGCGTCTGGCCTAATCTTCCCAAAATCTCATTCAACTTTCTGATTAATTCATTAATCCTTTCTCTAAGCCGATTAATTTCCTCTTGATTAGACTGGCTAAGGGCACTCCTATCGTGGACGATTTTGGCATGAATCAACGCAGTAGTGCTTTCATCAAGCTGGCCGGTTACATCCAAAATGTCGTTAATCTTGATGTCAGACCAATTAATTTCGCCCTTTCCTAATCCAAAAACCTGAGTATCAGACATCTTATGAAGATTAAAGTTAAGTTTCCAGATTTCAACACTAATATTGTCGCCGTTAACAGACTTAACCATTGCTCTGGTTAATCTGACATGGCCGTTTCCGTTTATAACCAAAGACATCGGGACTGTACCCCTCTCAAAGTCATCTTCATCAAAGTCTAGTCTCTCTAATTTTTTAGACAGCTGCTCAAAAGCTTTCGCTAGTCCCTTGTTATTGGATTTAGCTAAAGCAACTCCGACAAAAATAGAAAGACTAAGAACTACAATCAATGCTGACAATAATATTTTTTTCATACTTTTAATTGATTAATTAACTTAATTTACTCAACCTTTAGATCACCTAATTCTAACTTATAAATACAAAAATTAATAGTCTTTCAATTTCTCAATCTTATGGTGTTGGCGGATTTTATCCAAAGCTTTAGCTTCAATCTGGCGAATTCTTTCCCGAGTGACACCAAAAACCTTGCCCACTTCCTCAAGAGTGTGGGTCACCCCGTCTTTCAAGCCAAATCTCATTTCCAAAATTTTCTGCTCGCGCGGAGTCAGTTCACTTATTATCTCATCAAGATGGTCTTTTAAAATGCGAAGTGAAGCTGACATCTGCGGGGTGACGCTTTCTTCGTCCGGGACAAAATCGGCCAAGACGCTGTCTTCATCATCATCGCCGATAGGCACTTCTAATGAAACAGTATCTTGGGAAATTTTTTGGATATGCCTTATTTTTTCGACATCCAAGCTCATTTCCGCCGCTATTTCTTCAGGCAGAGGTTCCCGGCCCAAATCCTGGACCAAGCGCCTCACCACCTGCTGGTATTGATTTATTGTTTCAACCATATGAACTGGAATCCGAATGGTTCTGGCTTGGTCAGCCAAGGCCCGAGTTATTGCCTGCCTAATCCACCAAGTAGCATAAGTTGAAAATTTAAATCCTTTTTTATAATCGAATTTTTCTACTGCTCGGAAAAGACCGATATTCCCTTCTTGTATTAAATCCAACAAAGTGAGATTCGGCGACCGGCCGATATATTTTTTGGCGATTGAAACAACAAGGCGCAAGTTAGACTGAATCAGCTTTTGCTTGGCCGACTCGTCACCCTTTAATATTTTCTTGGCCAAGTCAACTTCTTCTATCTGTTTTAAAAGTGGGTATCGGCCAATTTCTCTTAAATAAAGCTGAACCGAGTCAGCGCCTAACTCGGAAAGGTCTTTTTCCAACTGCTTATCTTTTTCAAATTCCTTTATTTTTTCTTCCTCTAAAACCTTGCCGCTTTCAATTATATTAATATTAGCCGACTCCAGCCGCTCATAAAGTTTTTCAAGGCCGGCAATATCTTTTTCAATTTCCGGAAAATTCTGCAGGATTTCAGCTTCAGTCACAAAACCGCGATGCCGACTTTTAAGAATAAGCTGACTAATTTTATCTTCACTAAAAATCTCTCTCTTTTTTGACTTGCCCTGAGCTTGTCGAAGGGTCTTTTTAACCTTTGGAGGCCTGCCCAGTAGCGAAATGCTTCGGGGCCTGCCCCGTTTCTTTCTTTTTATTTTTTTGCGCTTTAAAACAACTCTTTTTTTCAAGCCTTTCTTTGTTTTTCGTGATTTCAGCGAACGGGAATATCCCCTTTTTTTAGAAGTTTTCTTCTTTGGCATTTAAAGCGCGGACAGTTTATTCGAAAATTTTTGAACTTTCTGAAGTAAAAGAGGCACTTCCTCTTGATTTCTAGCTCCCTTAATTTCTAATTCTAAATCCTTGATTTTTTCTAAAATAAATTCTTTTTTCAAACTTTTAATCAACCGGGAAATTTCGGTTTCCAAATCTTTTTCTTCGAGGTCGCCGAAAAATTGCTCTGATTTAAATTTTATCAACTCAAGCCGTAGATTATCCTCGTAAGGAAGAAGCTCCTTTAGCGTATTGCCTGATTTTAGGCGCTCAAAGATATTATTATAGAACTTGTCGCGAAAAATTTCAAGTTCATCTTCACCTACTAATGGAATCAACTCATTTGCTTTTTTTGGCATTTTAAAAAGGAGGGCTAAAAGAGTTTCTTCTAAAACCATATGAGCCGGCGACTCAAATTTTAAAAAAGTTTCTTTTTGGTTGACTGTTTGCCTCCGGCTATCAGTTTTTATCTCGGCCATTGCCTGACTAATTATTTTTTGATCAACTTTAAGCTTGTTCGATAACTCATCAAGCCAGTGAGCTTGTTCAACTTTGTTTTCTATGAGTTTTATAATTGGCAGAACTTCGTAGGCAATATTCTTTTTACCCAAAGCCGTTGTTTTATCATATTTTTGAAAAGCTTTTTCAAGATAAAATTGCACAATAGGTTGACTTTTTTGAGAAATCTCCTGCCATTTTAGTGGATTTTCTTTAACCAAATCAGCTGGATCTTTCACCCCGACGTAAGAAGTCGGGGCTGATAAATTCAAAACTCCAATATTAAATCCTAAACTGATGGCCAAATCAATTCCGCGCTTGGCCGCTATTTCGCCGGCCATATCCTGGTCAAAACACAAATCAAGATTCTGAGTATAGCGCTTTAATATTTTTAGGTGCTGACCAGTTAATGCTGTACCCGAAGAAGCAACTACATTTTTAACACCGGCTTGATGAGACATAATCACATCCATATTACCCTCAACCACGATGGATTTATCTTTTTTTCTTGTCTCCATCTTAGCCTTATCTAAACCATAAAGAATCTTACTTTTGTCATAAATCAAAGTTTGAGGAGTATTTACATATTTTCCGGCATCAATTTCACCAGTTACCTCTTCAAAGATTCGGCCAGTAAAACCAACTACCTGCGAATTAATATCTGAAATCGGAAACATTATTCTACCCCGGAAACGATCATAAAAAGAGTCTTCTTTTTCATTTCTCACTGTCAGGCCGGCTTTAAAAATTTCCTGATCATTAAAACCAGCGTTCTTTAAAAAAGTTTTAAGCGACGCCCAAGTATTAGGCGCATACCCTAATCGCCATTCTTTAATTATTTCAGATTTCAATCCCCTATCTTTCAGATATCTAAACGCTTTTTTACCGTTTTCAGATTCCCAAACCTGTTTTTCAAAAAATTTTGCTGCCAATTCAGAAATTTCAAAAAGATCGCTCTTCTCGCTTGTCTTTTCTTTGCTAACGTTTTTCAATTCTATTCCGGCTTTTTTAGCTAAAGTCTGAAGCGCTTCAAAAAACTCAATACCTTCAATCTGCATTAAAAACTTGAAAACATCACCCCCGAGCGAACATCCAAAACAATGCCAGATCTGCCGATCAGGAGAAACCATGAACGATGCTGTTTTTTCATTATGAAAAGGACAAAGGCCTTTAAAATTCATCCCAGACTTTTGAAGCCGAAGATAGCCTTGAATTAAATCAACAATATCCACTCTTTCTTTGATTTGTTCGAGATCAGTCATGGTTTAGAAATTAAAAATTAGAAATTTCACTATATCTTACTACATTATCTTTTCCTCTCTCATGTTTAGCAGTATACATTGCCTTATCAGCCTGTTTTATTAAATCTTCAAAGCTAACTCTGTCTTTTAATTCAGCTAAACCTACACTAATGGTAACTATTTCATTACCAGCTTTTACTCGGCTTTTAATCGCTTTTCTTATTTCCTCGGCTTTACGATAAGCATCCTCTTCATAAGAACCAACTAAGGCTACAACAAATTCCTCTCCGCCCCTTCGCCCGATAAAATCTATATTCCTGACTTTTTGACGAATAATTTGGGAAATCTGCTGGAGAACCTGATCACCGATTTTATGACCATAAGTATCATTGAGTTTTTTAAAATTATCAATATCAAAAAAGATAAGGCTTATTGAATCTATATAAAAATGTTTCCGAGCTTCCGGATTTTCTTTAGCAAAAATAAGATCTTTTATTAAACGCCTCACCTCTTCTTCAAAACCTCGTCGATTATTAAGACCAGTAAGCGGATCTTTGGTCGCAAGAGATTTAAGTTCCCTGATTTCCAAATCCTTGCGATGAAGCTCCTGTTTTATTTTCTGGATTTCTTCGGTCATTTTGAAAATTATAATTGGATTTATCATAAAAAGAAAGCCCGCAACACTTAGTCGCGGGCCTGCCCCCCCCACTCATGTATGAGTAGTGAAGACCCTGGAAGGCAAGGTAAGAAAATCACGGATTGCTCGGATCATATCTTCCTGCCTCTGGGGGTCTGTGTATGTTCCATTATGAGACCCCTCGAGAGGCCTAAAACGGATGTTTTGGGACTGATTACTAGCTCGAATACCAATGTTATGCCAATAATCTAGCAGAATCTGACGTTTAACTACTTGGTCCTCTTGAAACTGAAGAATCAAAGAATTAGCCCAAACATCTTTGGCTTCTTCGAAAGAATTGCTTTCATGCCAGTTTTCCTCTGACTTTCCTTTCCCGATGGCTTCGCTAAACTGCGGACCGAACTTCACTTCCGGCTTCATCGCGTCGCGATGATATGCCGCCGGAGCAACCAAAAAAAGATTCTTAATTTTATGGCCAAGCTCCGAAGCGAGAGTGATAGCGATGGACCCGCCCATGCTTACTCCCATCAACGAAATGGGTGCTTTTTCAATTTCCAGAACCCACCTTACAACTTCACGGGCGTCCTCGAGCCGGTCATAGAGCCCAAACTCATTGAACCGGCTATAGTCCAAATTGCTCCGAAAATCAAAACAGTAAACATTAAAACCCAGACTAGCCAACTTATCACCTAACGAATCAGAAACTTTGAAACGAAAATTCTCCTCTTTGGAACCACCGTAGATAATTACAAGGCTGCCAAATCCTCTACCCAAACCGCCACCAAGAGACCGCAACCCGATTACAGGGATTGTCTCATTTACCACTCTAATAAACGCAGTGTAGCCCAGTTTAGAATTCATCCATCACCTCCAAAAAAAGAAAAAAAGTTAAAGACCTAGCTGATAGAATACTAAATCTATATTCAAATTGCAAAAATAATTGCGGGGACTTTTTTAGTCCCCGTAATCTTTGGTAAGGCGTTTCATTACCTCCTTGACGGAAAATACCCTAACGCTGAGCATTGGGCTTTCCCGGTAGTTTGTAAGATTGGTCATCACAATTAGAAGCGATGGGCCATTCATGCCCGTCACTCTAATCCGTAACGACCCTCTCGCTAGTATTTTTTGATCAGTACACTCGTAAAACCGGCTGACCAAGTTAGTCAGTTCTTGATCAGTAATCGGTTTTTCGGTGTTTTTAAGAATGAACCCTCGGCCTCCGTTATCAGATGCCATCAAATTCTGCGACAGGCCGCCGATCTCTTGCTGAAGGAACTTCTTTAGGCTCTTCATATCTAGTCCTCCGATGCCAATGCCGTACGAATAAAAGCTACTTCGGCCGGAGCAAGAAAGATGAATTTTTTCGGATCTAGCCAACTCGAATCAACCGTCATTATGCCACTTTTCCCTCCGCTTCTTTCTGGAATTCCCAAAAGATGACATAATTCATGAACTATAGCTCTGGCTATAATCCGACCACCGGGCAAACCCTTAGCAGTCTCGATATCATTGATCCCGGGGACATTGATGTACGAAATTATGCCTTTGCGGGTTTGCTCGTTAACGAGAGCGCAACCAATAGGTAGACCTCCTATTTTTTCGCTCTGGCAGACCTTCAAAGGTTTTGAGGTAAAGTTTACCCGTAGATTTTTAGAGCCAGGCTCGTCATGATAACGAACCTCTACTCCGGCCTGAGCAAAATACCGCGATACCTCTATCTTGAGATACTCTATCTCTTTTTCTTTAAGCGGTGGTTTTATCTCATCTAACGCCGGCCGGTTGATCAACGTCACATTAATGACTCGATCAAAAGCCTCGTCTTTAGCCATTAGGACGGCAACGGCCAAAATAACCATACCTAAACCAGTGAACAGCTTGTTGTACATTGGTAAGCCTCCTTTAGAAGCTAGTGAGAGTTGTTAAAAAGAAATTGCTAGTTCTTATTATAAGATTTTTTGAAGTAAAAATCAAGTTCGTGTGCTGGACGGGTACATCGGTAACACTTTTAGATGTTGGTTATGGAAAGAAATGGGAGTCTCGTAGCCGAGGGTTTGGTGAGGCCGATAAAAGTTG
>VMGG01000023.1 GCA_007376425.1 Parcubacteria group bacterium Gr01-1014_2
CGCATCCCAATCATCAGAGTAATAACACTTAACGCAATAAGTTATGAGCGGTGCTTCAGGTGAGTACTTAGAAATTGACTCTACGCCGCAACGATCACACTTTCTTCTATGAAGATTTATGAAATTGATATAAGACATCCTTCTTTGACGACGGCAATCCGGACAAAAAGTCGGTGCTGGAACTTGAATCTTCTCGTAGAATACAAAATCTTTCGGTTCGATCCGGAAGTTTTGTTTACAATTTTGACAAACTTTAGTTTCGGCGGTCATAATTCCGGAATCATTTCCTGCCTAGAGCTTCGTCTAAAGAATTCCTTAATCCTTCAATGTCCGGTTCAACTTTTTTCTTTTTAAAATTCTCGGGGTTGCGCTTTTTTAATTCTTCTAAAGAGAGTGGTCTTTCTTTAGATTCAAATTGATTTGAGTGATGATACGAATCTCTTGGTTCTACTGATCCAGTCGGGCCGCCGCCAATTCCTAATTCGCTTAAATCAGTATCAAATGTCTCTGATACTCTCGGCGTTTCTACTCTTCTAGGACTTCTCTCATCTTGTCTTTGGGGTCTTGGCCTGTTGAATTTTACTTGAGGCTGAAATCTTTGCTCTATTATCATCCCGCTCCACCGAGCAATTGAATCCTCTACCTCATCTCTTTGATTCGCGTAATTCTTTCTAGAAGCACTAATTATTATTTCTTTAACTCCGGCTTCTTTTTCTAAAGGAATCGGGGGGATGGTGGTGGCAGAAAAAGGCCGCGAGGAAATGCCGTCAACCAAAATTTTAAGATAAATATTGTAATTAGGCAGATTAACAAAATCTTGAGCCAACAATTCAGGCGCAAACTGGATTTCTAAAAACTCGGCGTCAGTGGCGCCAACCCGAAAAGTAATCACAGTGCCTACGTTTCCAAAAACTGAATCTTTCACCCGAGTTGATGTATCAGTTATTAATTGACCGATGTACTGGTGGGAGATTATCAAAGCCAAACCATACTTTCTTGCTTCCGACAAAATTGAAGCAAAAGCATCAGTGGCAAAATTCTGGAACTCATCTACATATAAGTAAAATGGATGTCTCTTTTCTATGGGGACTCCAATCCTTTCCATAGCTGTAAGCTGAATTTTGGTTATCAGCATAGCGCCAAGCAAAGCCGAGTTGTCCTCGCCAATCAATCCCTTTGAAACGTTAACCAAAAGAATCTTTTGATTCTCTATTATGCTTTCGATGTCCAAAGTGCTCTTTGGCTGGCCGACAATGTTTCTTACAAAACCGGTAGAAAGAAACTGGCCGACTTTATTTTGAATCGGAGCAATGGCTTCATTTCTAAACTGGTCGCGCCAAGATTCGTATTCATTTATCCAAAAAGATCTAACCACCGGGTCTTTGACGTTATTAATAACTCTTTGACGATAATCTTTATCAACCAAAATTCTTGGAATGCCAAGCAAAGTGGCGCCGGGCGTATCAATCAAAGCCAAAACACAGTTATTTAAAATATATTCCATTCTGGCTGACCAAACATTAGCCCAAATCTTGGTAAATATGGCCATTAGGCCGGAAGCAACCAAGTGCTTATGCTCCGGGTCTTTAACTTCCAAAACATTGAACCCGATCGGGTATTTTGAATCAACCGGATTAAAATAAATAGTGTCGGCGATTCTTTCGGGAGGAATAGAATCTAAAAGTTCTTCAACAAATTCACCGTGAGGATCAATCACGGCTAACCCTTTCCCGTTTTTTATATCCTGAATCGCCAGGTTTCTCAAAAGGTTGGTTTTCCCTACTCCAGTTTGACCGATAATATACATGTGCTGGAGCCGGTCTTTTTCCTTGATGCCAAAAATCCGGTCCTGGCCCCGGAAATTAGTTTTGGCAAAATAAGTTATTGCACTATTCATATGGTATATATCTAGGCGGGCTGACTCTCTTGCTCTCAATTCTTTCTGTAACTGACCCGGTTAAAACAACATTTGTCGGGAAATGATACAAAGTTGCCAATTCCTCGGCGTTAAATATTGATAAACCGCTTTTTTTATTCAATTGAATATTAAGAATATTAGATTCACTTACCCGGCCTAAAAATGACTCTTCCGGCAAAAATCTTGTCCTGTATTTAAAAAGTATCTTCTTCCTTCTTTCTCTTAAACGTTTTTTAGCAAAGAAAAACGGCCATCTATACCAACTGACATCGGTTCTTACGCCAAAATTACTTAAAAAATAGTTTAAAGTGGGTGATCCGTATTGACCGAAATAAGCTGCCAAACCCCTTTTTGGCAAATCAGCATTAAAAGTATCTCTGGGGGCAGTATAAATATATCTTATAAGTGTTTCATAGGCCGGCTTTGACATCTTGCGGCCTATCAATTTTAACTCTTCTTCTTCATTGGGAGCCAAACCTCTAAAAGATTGACGGGGTATTTGTCCTGGCTGAACAGCTTGAGCGGCTGGAGCTGCTTTTTTCTTATATTCTTCAATTAAAGCTTGGCTTTCTTTAGCCCAAGCAGGGTTTGCCGGTCTGATCAAAAATTGAATCCAGATTTTTTCATCAGTTTTTAACTTACCCATTATTTCCGTAATCATAGAAATAGGGTCAATTAATCTTTCTGCCCCTTCTTTATCTTCAAATAGTTGATAAGTGTTAATTGGATAAGCGGATGACTTCCCTAAAACCATTTCGTTCCCCCATATTTCAAAACCCAGCTCGTGAATTTTATCTACGGAACTTGGCAACTCATCAGTATAGTCCACTGCGTCAATAATCTCTATATTAGGGTATTGAGCGTAAAGCATAGATTCGATTGTATGCCTAAGTCTTTTTGGCATTCTGATATAAAACTTAACCAAGCCTCCGTCGCCTACCATTTCAAAACTAAACCATCTTGTTACTTCTCCGTCCCAAAATCTTTCTTTAAATCCCTCGGCTGCATTTCTTAAAGTCCAGAGGGCTGTAAAAAACTGCTCCATTGCTTTCGGCCCTGTCTCTATCTCCCTCGGTATTTTAACTTCAACCATATCCCACTGAATTCTATTGTTTTTATATAGCGACTGACGGTAATAAAGCCAGGCGTCTTTAAAAATAAAAAAAACAATAAAAACCACAATCGGTAAAACTACCAATTTAAAAGGGGCCAGAAAAGAAAATATAAGTTTTAAATCTTTAAAAGTCTCGGAAAGAAACTGAAAATCGAAAAATTCCATCAATAATAGTATAGACTATTAGCTTATTAGCGTATAGAGCCCTTTTTCATCTTTTTTGAAAAGTTTTTTGTCTTGGAGATTCAAAATTATGGTATTAGGCTTAACAAAACGAACTTCGGCAGTTTTAGCGATTATTTTATCCTTTTCCATCGGACCGTGTTTTTTAAGAATACTGGCTAAAACATCCTTAACTGTTCCAGCTTCATAACCCCACTCTGAAAGGGCATAAAGGCCGCGACCGACTAAAACAAACCTCTTATCTTTAATAAGTTCATTATGGACGGTTTGAACATTGGCTTTCTTTAAATCAAATCTAAAGCTATTAATTGAACTAGCAATATCCCTAAAATGAAGCGGCTTACTATTTTTTTTAAGAACTAAATAAGCCTTGTCTTTTATTCCTTTTGGCCTTATTTCTGTCCAATTAACCAAACCAAACTCTCCAAAAATATTTTTTCCGATATTTATAGACAAGCTTAAATTAGACAAAATAATTTTCTTGTCATTTATGTTTTCTTGAGTGACTCTATTAAAAAACAAAGCCAATTCTGATTCGGGAATAACCGAATTCTGTTTCTTTATTGCCTGAATCAGTTTAACTACTATTTCTTTAGCCTTATTTACATAAAAGGGATCTTTAACTGTCCAGAGACTAAAATAGTCTTCGTTTTCAGGATGAAAATCAAAAGTGCTTGAAACAGTCATTAAAAAAACCAAAGCCGCGTTAACTTTGTTATATTGATGGGAACCGCTGAATTCATAAAACAAAAAATCCTGCCTAACTACATTGCCGTAGTCTTGGACAATATTTTTTACTTTTGAAACCTGCTCCTTAAGATTAAAACCATCAAAATTTTTCCTCAACTCTCTCAAAGAAGCCTCCTCGATCTGACGAACTCTTTCTCTGGTAATATTGTATTTTTTGCCAATAGATTCTAAGGTTTCGATTTCGCCGGTCTTCAAGCCAAAACGCCTTGAAATTATATCTTGGCTGCGAGTATTCAGAGATCTCAAAACCTCCGAAGTGGAGTTGACGAAATTATTTTTTTCTTGCTCATTTAGCATATAAGAACTACAATAGCACTTAGGATAAACTATGTCAATAACTGGACTAAAAGGTAGAAAAGTTGCAATCCTAGGGTTGGGCCGAGAAGGCTTATCTACCTTAAAGTTTCTAAAAAAAAATAGAATAAAGGCAGATGTTCTGGATGTTAAATTTGATAAAAATTATACTGATCGAATCAAAAATTACGATGTAGTTTTTAGAACTCCAGGATTTCCAAGGCTTCATCCAGCTCTTGTTAGAGCCGAAAAAAATGGAACCATTATTTCAAGCCACATAAAATTGTTTTTTGATTTATGTGCGGGAAAGACAATCGGCATTACCGGAACAAAGGGCAAAACGACAACGACTTTTTTAATTTATGAAATTCTAAAAAAGAAATATGGCAAAAATATTTTCATAGCCGGAAACTTTGGAAAACCAGCACTTGATATTCTTCCAAAGTTAAAAAAAGATTCAATAGTCGTGCTTGAACTTTCAAGTTTCCAGCTTCAGGATTTAAATAAAAACCCAGCTACTGCTTTAATAACTAATATAACTCTGGATCATTTAGACCCAACAGGTCAATTCAGACCAAACACTCATCAAACCGCCAAAGAGTATATTGAGGCTAAATTAAATATAATCAGACACCAAAAAAATAATGATTTTGCCATCATTCATCCATTTCTAAAGAATAAAATAAAAAATATCGGAAAAGGCATAAAAGTCTTTCCAGAAGCCTTGCTTCTGGAAACAAAACTAAAAGGCCGCCATAATCTTGAAAATATTGCTTTGGCTGTTGAAGTAGGAAAAATTTTTAAAGTGCCGAAAGAAAAAATACTGAAAGCGGTTAAAAATTTTAAAGGCATTGAGCACCGGCTTGAATTTGTTAAAAAAATCAATGGCGTTTCTTTCTATAATGATTCAGCGGCAACTAATCCAGATGCCACCCTGGCAGCATTAAAATCTTTTACCGAACCGGTCCATTTAATTTTAGGCGGATTTGATAAGGGGTTGGATTATAAAAAACTGGCTCAATATATTTCAAAATCTAAAAATATAAAAACTATAGCTTTAATCGGACAACTCAAAGACAAATTATACAGAATTTTAAAACCAAAAGAGGGTTTAAAAATTAAAAGGTTTAAAAACTTAAAAGAAGCAGGATTGACTTTATATAAAAAAACTGATAGAAATGAGATAGTCCTTTTATCTCCCGGAGCATCAAGTCTTGATATGTTCGAGAATTATGCCCAGCGTGGAGATCAATTCAAAAAACTGGTAAGACAACTCTAGGAGGAGATGATGCTCGTCGAAACTGATTTCTTGATTGTGAGGCACGAACCATCGATCGGAGGCTTGATCAGAGCAACGTTGACTAAGTACAGAGATTTGATTGCCGGCAAAAGGCAATGGCAAGACGGAAAAAATGTTTGCCTTGCCATAACTCTTGCCCGGCCCGATACCGACGACGAAGGGGAAAAAACAAGATTCAACTATTCTCTTAGCGACTTCGCCGACAAACTCCAGGCAAGCGGCGCTTCAGTCGAAAAAAGAAACGAAGCTGCCTAACTATTCAAGACCAAAGGGGATTCGAGACTGCCAAACGAATCCCCTTTTCATTTTTTATGAAACAGCATCAAAATCGGGCTGGCCACAAAAATCGAAGAGTAAGCTCCGGAAGCAATTCCAATAATGAATGCGAGCGAAAAGTTTTTCAAACTCGAACCGCCAAAAAAATAGATTGATATCATCATTAAAATAGCGCAAAAACCTGTACTAATTGAACGATAAAGAACTTGTTTTATGCTTTTATGAATAATTTCATTAAAACTTCCACTTGTTTTTTTAATTATGTTTTCACGAATTCGATCATAAATAACTACTGTATCATTTACTGAATAACCCAAAATAGTTAAAGCCACAGCAATCATTGGAGCATCAATTGTCACGCCTTTAAATTTTCCAAGCAAAACAAAAATTCCCATTGGCAAAAGCAAATCATGCAACAAAGCTACAATCGCCCCCAAAGCCAAAACCCAGGGACTGATTGTACCGCCAATCTTGGAAAAAGCAATTGCTAAATAAATTGAAATTAGAATTAAAGCAGCGACTATAGCAATAACGCTTTTTTTCTTTAAATCTGAACCCAAAACCGAACCAAACTATCTAACGCTTCTCTTACATCGTTTATAAGTGGCCTCTCTTTTAAAAATTCAACTTCCAAAATTGAACCACCAGTAAAATCAATCCCCAAATGAAGGTCATAAATTAAAAATAAGCCAACCGACATAGCCATTAAAACAAGAGAAATTATAAAAAATATTTTATATATTTTAGGCATACTATTAAATTCTTGACCACTCTTCTTTTATGCCTTTACGCTTTTTGTCGGCCAAAACGAGTTCGTCATAAATCCCGTCAATCAGTTTGTATTTTTTAGCTTCTTTAAGATTGACCCAAGCATAGTCATCGGCTTCGTCTTTCTGAAGCTTTATTTTACCCGAATCATAATCAGCAATACAAGAAATCACCAGCGATGGATTTTTATCTTCGTGAACTCTCGCCAAGCTCGTAAGATATTCTATATTCTTGATTTCCAGGCCGACTTCGTCGCGAACTTCTTTTCTTAATACTTTTTCAAGCACGTTATACCAATAATGTTCGGTTTCTTTCGGCAGATGGATATAATCATCTGTCTCAAGCTTCCCGCCCGGCACAGTCCAAAAGCCGGGGAAACGCTTTTCTTTCATTGAACGCTTGGTAATTAAATATTTGCCGCCCTTAATGACGATTGCCGTAATTACGACTTCATGAAGAGATTTATTTTCCATTTTTATCTAAATCGAGGCAAACAGAATTAATGCAATATCTTTTTCCGCCTTTATCTGTTGGACCGTCATCAAATACGTGGCCCAGATGAGCCCCGCATTTCTTGCATAAAACTTCAGTCCTTTTCATACCATGACTTAAATCCGGCTTTAATTCAATATTTTCAA
>VMGG01000024.1 GCA_007376425.1 Parcubacteria group bacterium Gr01-1014_2
TTGGGAAGGAATTCCTCACGCCTTGCGTTCAATCGGCGTTTTGCCGGTAGTAATGATTTTTGCGGCTGAAGGCACTTGGTGGCTTTTTGAAACTTTAATCCATTGGTACCGGGAAAAAGATATTCACCCCTTGGAATCGCCTTATAAAAAAGAATATGAGGCTCGCTTTGTCGTTGGGACAGCTTTAATAATTTTGATGCTTGCAATTGGAATTGCCGAATACGATAAATACTTTAATAAATGGGCCAAAAGGCCGGAAGTCCAAGATACTTTTGCCGCTGATTTTGTCGAATTAGGTGAACAAATAAACCAGTTACCAAAAGAGGTTCCGAAATACGTTATCGTAAATGCGTCCGGGGTTTTAGTTGAGGGAATCCCAATGCCAGCCCAAACAGTGATGTTTATTACCGGAACCTATACCGAAGAAAAACAAAAACAAAAAAACGTGTTTTATATTTTGCCGGGCGAAGAAAGGAAAATAACACGGCCTAACGCAATAGTTTTGCCCTTATTATCAAATTAGTATTATTAGTATAATTCGTATATTAGTATCGATACTAATATACTAATTGATACTAATTATACGAATGAAATCAGGTTTACTCGCAACTTTAATAATAACTACAGCTCTTGCTCTTGCTATTTCCAGCTTTTGGAATGATTCTCTGATTGTTGATGAGATTCCGCATGTCGGATCAGGTTATAGTTATGTCAAAGCCTTAGATTATCGGCTAAACCCGGAACACCCTCCGCTTGCCAAAGCATTAGCAACTTTTCCTCTTCTTTTTCTTGATTTAAGTCAAAAAGCTTTTGAGACTAAATTCTGGCTCCAAGACATTAACGGCCAATGGGATTTTGGGAGATTTTTGATTTTCCAGTTCAAGTTTTATGTTTCATGCTCTTTTGATTTTCATCATCGGCTTCGTCTTTGTGGTCTGGCCGATTTATTATGTTTTTACTTTAAATTATCCAGCCGAGCGTCAAAAAGCTGATACCGAATTCATCCTAAGCTCGTTTGGTAACCGCACTTTAGCTGATTTAACTGCATTTATGGCTAATAAACCGATCATCAGAGGTCTAGGCGAATATGCTTTGGGCCTTTTAATGGTTGGCCAGCGTGCCGTCGGAGGAAACACGACTTATTTTTTGGGCGAAGTTTCAGGAGCAGGATGGCGATCTTATTTTCCGATTGTTTACGCCCTAAAAGAGCCTTTGGCTTGGTGGATACTTGTTATTTTTGCTTTAGTTTATTTGGCTTGGCAGATACCTAGTCTAAAGTCTAAAGACGAAAGTCTAAAGCAAAGAAGTTTCAAAAATTCAATTAGGCATTGGTCTTTAGCCCTTAGTCATTGGACAAAAGTTCATTTTGTCGAATTCGCGATGCTACTTTGGCTTGCGATTTACTGGACCACAAGCATTAAGAGCAATTTGAATATCGGGGTTAGGCATCTTTTAGTAACTTACCCATTCGCCATTATTTTAGTAAGCGGACAACTTGCAAGGCTAAAGCATAAAATAAAATACTTTATTCCCATAGTTGTATTTTTACTTACTTGGTATGTGGCGGAGAATCTCCACATCTGGCCTTATTATTTAACCTACTTTAACCAGTTGGCTGGCGGGCCTTCTGGCGGTTATCGCTATGTGGTTGATTCAAACTTGGATTGGGGGCAGGACCTCAAACGGCTTTCGCAATGGGTTGAAGAAAATAAAATAGACAAAATACATCTTGATTATTTTGGCTGGTCTGATCCGGTTTATTATTTAGGGCCGAAATTCCAATGGCTCACCGCCGGACAATACAAAAATGCGCAAGATTTTATCAATAAAACCGGCGGCGGATATATTGGTGTTTCCGCTACTTTCTTTATGGGCAGCCGCGGCAACCCGACAAAAAGCTACATCTGGCTCCAACGCTTTGAACCAGTAGCCGTGATCGGAAACTCAATTTGGGTATGGAAGTTTTAGCTCGGAGTATAGTCATTTTCTTCTCTCAAGTCTCATAGACAAATAATCCTCAGAGAGTACCATTCGCAAGTAAGAACTTGACCTCTTTAAAATTTGCCGACAAATAAGGCACCCTCCACCCTATTTGTTACCGGCAAATTTTCACTCTCTTTCGGTTATTTGTAGCTATTCGCTTGCAGTTCAGAAATCGACTATACTCCTTGCCATCATAAATTACATCCAGATTCCGTCTCGTCAGAACTCGCCGGCGAAGCCCAGTTTTTGAAAAAGAAAAAAGGCGCCGGATTTCTCCAGCGCCTGTCATGCGATCTCGCCAGACCCAACTACCGGAGCTGGCGAAACTCGGCTTCAAGCTGTGTCCATTCCTGATCCGTGAGATGGACGGTAGCGTCGATGTCGGGCACGCTCTCTGGCGGTTGGGACTTCATGTTCCTTGCGCCGAGATCGTTCAGTTTCTTCCAGAAGGCCCGATGGGCTTCCGAGCGCTGGGTGAACTGGCCGCCGAACGACACTCTCGACTCCTTCAGCAGAAGATCCTTGAAGTCGCGTACTGTTCCCATAGCTTTTACCTCCTTAAGGTGCTATATTATGGCGATTCTCTCGCCACAGAAACTATCGGATTATACAACGATACTTGCATTATATATCAACTTATAGATTCTGTCAAATTTTAAAAAACTTTGATTTTTCAAGGGTTTTTAATAGTAAAAAACGTGAGGATATAGAAATAATGAAACCCGTTGAGGGTGTAGCCGATTTCTGAACTTTTGTGAATCAATAGTGTTTCTGGCAGCAGACAGAAACCGGACAAATAACCGAACGAAAACAGAAAATTTAATATAACATTTTGGGACCAAGGCCCCCACGGGGCGGGATACCCAAAATGTTATATTAAATTTTCGTTTGAGTGAGGATTATTTGTTTGATGAACAAAGAGAGAAGAAATCGGCTATACCCGATTAGGGGTTTTGTTCATTTATAATAAATTCTATTATTCACCCGCAGATCAATATACTCTAAAGTTCTTCGCCGTTCAGGAGATAATTTTTCATCTAAAAACTTTTTTAGAGCCACTAATTGAGTCGCAACATCGCTTTCTTTATCTAAATAAATATGCCAGCCCTCTTTCGTCTTTATCCAAAACTCAAACGAGCCTTGAGGCAGGAAAAAATTAGAGTAACCGAGAAATTTCAACTCATCCAAAATATTTCTGGTTAAATTTATCTTCTCAAAAAGCTCTTTATCGTCAAAAGTGTCAGATAAATTAAAATTTCTACCCCGACTATCTTCTATAGTCAAAAAAATCTCTCCGGAAAACTTAAGCGCCGGTTTAAACATAACCCCGGCTTTATCAAAATAAAAACAAACTTGATTTACTTGTGAAGAGCTTGTGGTTTGACTTTGCTCACCACACCAAATTCCGACTGCTTCCCTTTCAGTTATCTCAATTTTTAAATTCTTGGCCCCAAGCTGTTTATCTATATTAACTTCTTCTATCATCGGGAAACTTTTCCTAAGAAAGTTTTCAATGTTCCCAGAGTTCGCAAATAAAATATTAGAAAAAGGGTGAATATAATTGAGTAAATACTTTTTATTCAAATAGTCATTTACCAATGTTCTTATGTCTGATTCTGAAATTTCCTTATAACCGTTGATCTGAACCTCTTTTATTGAAAACCATCCAGAAAAAAATAAGGCATAAACCAAAAATATAATAAACCCAGTCAAAAAAGAAACAACCAAAAAGGCGATTCTCACTTTTCGCCTTTTTCGTTTTTCTTTTATGGCATCCTTGTAGCCGTAGCCTATATATCTAGCCATATCTGATAGCCAAAACTAAAAATACCGCTTGAGAACTTTTGGAATTTTTATTGAGCCGTCCTTTTGCTGGTAATTTTCAAGAATAGCTAAAATCGTCCTTTCAGCAAAAGCGGTTGCATCATTCATATGAACAAACTCCAAGTCGCCGTTCTTTCTTCTTAATCTGGTATTTAATCTCCTTGCCTGATAGTCAGTCATCAAATCCGCAGTGTGTGTTTCTCTGTATTCTCCTGATCCAGGCATCCATGCTTCAATATCAATCTGCCTTGCATCTGGTTTACCCATATCACCGGTAGAAATTATAACAACCCTATATGGAATTTCTAATTTCTGCATTAAATATTCCTGAATAGCAACAAAAAAATCCTGTTCCTTGATAGAATCTTCCGGTGCGCTAAAAGATTCCATTTCCAGTTTATTAAATTGATGGACTCGCATTATCCCTCTTACATCTTTCCCATAACTACCAGACTCCCTTCTGAAAGAAGCAGAAAAACCTATATATCGAATCGGTAGATCTTTTTCATCTATAATTTCACCCATATGCATCGGTCCAAGAGTATGCTCGGCACTGCCGATAAGATACAAGTCATCTTTTGGAATATAATATCTTTCTTCTTTATCTTCTTCGTTCAAACGAGCCATTTTTTTAAAAACTTCCGGCTTAATCAAAACTGGAGGAATAACCGGAATGAACGGCTTTGGAGAATAATTTTTATTAATCTTTTTGGCAATTTTCTTTAATTCTTTTTCTGAAGTTAAAATACTTAAAACAAATTGGGTTAAAACAAACTCTAATTGAGCGGCAAAGCCTTTAATATAACCGAATCTTGAACCCGAAACTTTGGCCGCTCTTTTGGTATCAATAATATCAAGACTCTCTCCAAGTTCGTAATGTTTTTTTGGTTCAAAATTTCCGCCAGCGGCGGATCCGCCTTTGGCGGAAAATTTTGGCCTCTCCCCTACCTCGTATAAAACTTTATTATCTCGCTCACTTTTCCCGACCGGTACATCGGGCAAAGGCAAATTCGGCAACTGATATAAATTTTCATTCAAATCTTTTTCAACCAACTCCAGCTCGCTTTCCAGAATCTTGATTTTTTCTTTAACTTTTTTAAGATCCTCAATTTCTGATGCAGCAGGCATGCCTTTAGATTTTCTATTTATTTCCGCTTTCCCCTCTTCCAACTCTTTCAAAACATGCCTCCGTCTCTCATCCAAACTTATAATCTTATCAATTATCTCAATATCAAAATTCCGCTTTCTCAAGCCTTCCTTAACCTCTTCTGAATTTTGTCGGATAAATTTAATGTCTAGCATTTTATTCTTTTCCCTTCATTGTCGGGAATAAAATTATTTCTCTCAAAGTATGAGAATCAGTTAAAAGCGCGGCTAGTCGGTCAATGCCGATGCCAACGCCAGCTGAGGGAGGCATACCGTATTCTAATGCCTCTATAAAATCTTTATCAAAGCGTTGAGCTTCCTCATTGCCTTTCTCTCTTATTTTTTCTTGTGCCTCAAATCTTTCTCGTTGATCTAATGGATCGTTAATCTCAGACCACCCATCTGCAACTTCTACTCCGTTAATAATAAGGTTAAAGCGACGAACAAGCTTTTCATCTTTCTTTTTTGAAAGAGGAGAAATAGAAGAAGGAAAATCTATTACAAATGTCGGTTTTTTTATCAAAGGACGGCATACTTTTTCAAATATTTCTTCTACAACGTCGTCTTTTGTAATTTTATGCTTAACATCCAGCCCAAGTTCTTTTGCTTTATTTCGCATAGCTTTTTCTTCTTCTTTTGTATAATCAGAAATAGAAGCATATTCTGAAAGAACATCTTTTAAAGAAAGTCTGGAAAATTCTTTCTCTAAGCCTAAGTTTTTATCAAAATGAAAACCTTTCATTAAATTTTCAACACATCCCATCATATCATTTTCATTCCAATACGCCGCGTATGCTTCTAACATTGTAAATTCAGGATTATGCTGGGCATCCATTCCTTCATTCCTAAAAACTTTAGCTATTTCAAATAAACGTTCTACTCCTCCTACAAGCAATCGCTTTAAATAAAGTTCCGGAGCAACTCTTAGATAAAGATCCATATCTAAATCATTCATATGGGTTTTAAATGGACGAGCTGTCGCTCCGCCAGGCAAAGGCTGGAGAACTGGCGTTTCAACTTCAATAAATCCATTTTTTCTAAAAAACTCTCTGATGGTATCAATAATCTTAAAACGCAAAATAAATTTCTGGTGAACTTCGTCATTAAAAAGAATGTCCAAGTACCTCTTCCGGAATCTTTCTTCGATATCCTGCAAGCCGTGCCATTTTTCCGGCAAAGGCAAAAGAGTTTTGGCCAGCATCCTAAAATCTTTAACCTCAAGAGTTTCTTCTCCGACTTTTGTCTTTATTAAAATACCCGAAACCTCGATAAAATCGCCGATATCAAAATTTTCAAGAAAAAAATCATATTCCCGGGCTCCAAGCGTATCTTTTTTAAAAAACAGTTGGATCTTCCCGCTTTCACCTGTGGTGAGTAAAGTGGATTCAATAGGCTCACCACCCTGAGGCTTTGTCGAATGGGTCGAACCATCTTTTAGGTCGGCAAAAGTCGAACCCCCATGCTCTCTTAAAGACATTAAACGCCCCGCTAAAGTTATTTTCTCGCCGGCTTTGGATAATTCATCAAAATTGCCTAAAGCCTCTGAAATTTTATGAGAACGAAAACTCTCAGCCGGATATGGGTCAATGCCTGCTTTTTTAATATTTTCGAGTTTCTTTAGTCTCGCTTTACGGATTTCCTCAAGCGCCATGGTTCTAGGATAACAGAAAAATAAAATAGAAAAAAGCTCGGGGTACAGCCATTTAGAAACCACCGCTCGGTATATCGTTTTCTTCACTCTTACGTTGGTGTAATCAATTTCTGAGCGTGGGGAGTCGTCTTAGAAAATAGCCGGTATCTTTGCGAAGAATTGCCGCTTATAAGCTAGGGGATAAAGGGGTAGACA
>VMGG01000025.1 GCA_007376425.1 Parcubacteria group bacterium Gr01-1014_2
CCAAAAACGCCTACAGTAATCGCCAAAGAAAAAATTAAAAACCTGAATTTAGAATTAAAAAGCTTAATCTGACTTAATAAATAATAAACTGTAAAAGATAAAAGAAAAATTGCCTGCATCCGATAATGGCCAAATTCAAATTTCTGGCCAGTAATTACATTCTGATTAGTAACTATCAGAATGGAAACAATGCCGGCAATAAAAAATAATGATTCGTTGTTTATTTCTACTTTTTTCAGCCGATACAGAATCCCCATCAAAAACAAAACCGCTAGGGATAAAATGACGCTTTTAATTTCGGATGGCGAGCGAGAAAAAACCAGTTGAAGCCGGGTTAGGGTTTGGTTATATTCCGGAAGTTGACTAGCCAAAAAGGTGAAATAGAAATACAAAGAACCGATAACAAGTCCGCCGACTAGAATTTTCAAAAATTGCTTTGATAATAATTTATCTTTGAAAAAGTAAACAAAAATTAAAACAGCGGAAAATACTAAATAAAAAGTCCAGTAGAACGGATAAACATAAAATAATAATCCAAAATTCAAAATGTTTAAAAATATAAAAGTTTTATTCGAAGGATTTTTTATGAATTGCCACAGAAAAATAAATTGCGAGAGCCAGAAAATAAATACAAATTGAGGAATAACCGGCCGGGTAAATTTGAATAAATAAAGGCCAAAAAACAAAAAAACGGCAAATATATTAGCCCAAAACTTTGATGAATAGATTAAGTAAAAAGCAAAATAAGTTAAAACAAAAGCCAGGACCGGAAGAATAAAACCGTATAAAATTCTTCCCTGCACCACATCAAGATTAAAAAGTTGAAGCGGCTGAGCTAAAAACCATTCAGGTAAAAATAATTGTTGAGGCAACTGATTTTTATATTCAAACAAGTAAACATTTCCAAGGGTCTGATGACCATCCATGACATCTTTGATTCTGGCCATATAAAATAGTTCGTCATCGATAATCTGATTTAATACTCCCTTATAATCACTGCCTAATTTTGCCTGAAAATAAAGAAAGGGCCAGATTATTAAAAAGCCGAGAATAATTGCTATTAAAATTGCCGGCCAATGTTTTTTAATCATAAATTCTACTTAGAGATGGTTTCAAAACTCCTTTCGTGGCGAAATCTCTGATTTTTGAACGAGACAAGGAAGATGAGTAAAATGCCCGGAAGTGTAGCAGTAGCTACATTGAGGACATTTTACGAAATCTGACGCAGTCGCAGTCAAAAATCAGGGATTGCAGCAGAAATGGGGTTTTGAAACCATCTCTAACTACTTACTGATTTTTAGCTTCCACGGCAACCAGATTGCCTCCCAAATATTCTTGAAAGACATCTTGGACTGACCTTCTCTTCTTTCATTAAATACAATCGGATGTTCGTGTATTTTATAACCCTTTTTAAGAATTTGATATTTGAGTTCAACCAAAAAAGCGTAGCCTTCCGAATTTATGAAATCCAAGTCAATCGTTTTTAATATTTCTTTGTGAAAACACATAAAGCCGGCGGTCAAATCATGAATCGACGACCCGAGTATTGTTCTGGTATAGAAATTGGCGAATCGGCTTAGAAAACGACGCCTCAAGTTCCAATTCTCTATCTTTCCTCCCTGAACGTACCTTGAACCGATAACTGCGTCGTATTCCGAAAGTTTTTCTACCATTGCCGGAACCTCTTTGTGGTCATGGGAAAAATCGGCATCCATCATTACTATTGCTTCGTATTGGTCATCATTGATTACTTTCCTAAAACCGTCGAGATAAGACTTGCCAAAACCTTTTTCTTTAAACCTTTGATGAAGAGCTAACCGAGGGAATTTATTTTGCAAATTTTTAATAACTTGGGCCGTACCGTCAGGCGAATTGTCATCAACTACCAAAATAGAAACATCGGGACAGTGTTCAAAAATACTATGAATTAAAAAAGCGATATTTCCTTTTTCGTTATAAGTTGGAATTATAATAAAACTTTTCATTTTATGAATTCTAAAATCCTTTTTGATCTTTTTGACCAAGTATAATTTTGAACGTTTTGAAAGGCCTGCTCTGATAATTTTTTAGCCAGATATTCATCTTCCAATAATTTTTTTATACCTTCAAAAAGGCTTTGGGCACTATCAGCTTTTACCAAAACAGCATTATTCTCATTAAGAATCTCTCTTGTGGCCGGTAAATCAGTAGCCACAATCGGCCTCTTGGAGGCCATATATTCAAAAAGTTTCAACGGAGACATATAAAAAGCATAGTGCTGGTTATAGGGAAACGGCATTGTTAAAACGTCAAAAGCTTTTAAGTAGTGAGGAATTAGGTTATACGGTTTATGGCCTAAAAATAATATGTCCTCGCTTGACTCATATTCCCCAAGGTCTTCCTCACTGCCCCCGACTATCACTAACATTAAGTCTTTACTTTGCAGATTTATCATTTTAAAAGCTTTAATAAGCGTGCCTATCCCTTTCTCCATCCCCATTGTCTTTAACTGACCCACGTATCCGATTATTCTCTTGTTTTGAGGCAGATTCAGCCGTTTTCGGATTGCCGATTTGTCATCCGGCTCGAAATTTGAAAATTTATCCAGATCCACCCCGTCAGAAGCAACTATCATATTGTTTTCCTTAAAGCCTATTTTAAAAAGTTCTTTTCTGTTTCCTTTGGAAATAACTATAATTTTAAGGTTCAGTTTTTTGAATCTTCTGTAAAATATCTTTTTTCTTCCGGAAAATTTGTGAATTTCAAAAAATATATTTTTTTTAAAGAAACTTAATAGATACAAAGGCAATTCGTCTCGGGAATAAATAATGTCCGATTTATTAACTAAAACATAGATTGTCAAAATGACGGCGGAAATAAAATTCTTAATTTGAAAAGCAACCCAGTTTAATCTGCCAGGCAGATAAAAATCCGGAGAAAAAATATTTTTGAACTTAAAATTGCTTCTGACGCCGTAGTACTCAAATAAATTATTTTTTATTCTGCTTATTCTGTATGGTGCGACTAAAACAACTTCTAATTTTAAATCACCAAAGGCTTCGCACATTTTAGTTATCTGAATACCATATGCTTTTTCGGTCGGAAGACGCTGGTTGGAAATATAAATCATTTTCATGTTTTAAGACCGAAACTTATTAAAAAATTGGTAAAATTTATTAGCCACAACTTCATGGCTGAAATTTTGAACTATATATTCCCTACCCTCTTTGCCTAATAAATTTCTTAGATCTTGATCATTGCCCAATTTAATCATAGCGTTTTTAAGTTCTTCTGTATTTTCCTGTTTTATTAAAATTCCTGTATGATTGTCCTTTACTACCTCTTCTATTGAGCCGGAGCGCGTAGATATTATAGGTAGCTCCATAAGCGAGGCCTCGGCCATTGAATAACCAAATTGTTCTTCCCAACCCTTAAAAGACAGACTGGGATACAAAAATATATCGGAAACCGATAAAAGTTCTTTAAGCTCTAACTGGTTCAGCCACGAAACCCTCAAAACATAATTTTTTAATCCCAGTTTTTCCATCAAATCGTCAATTTCTTTTTCGTATTCTCCATTGCCGGCAATTATAAGGAAAGAATTGGGCAATTTTGTTAAAACTCCTTTTAACGATTCTAATATGAGATGGATGCCTTTTCTGTAATCTATTGCTCCGGCAAAAGTAAAAACGATTTTACCGTTTAAATTTATATCTTTAAATCTTCGGTCTTTTCCATTTTTGTCGGGAGGCGTAAAAAAATTCGTGTCTACTCCGCTCATTGGAATAATGGACATCGGTTTTTTTGTAATTTTTCTGAAAATCTCAAATCCTTTCTTGTTTCCGCAAATTATGCCGTCGCAAAACAAGATATTCAGTTTTAAAATTATCTTTTTTATCAGGCGGCTGATGCCTTTGAATTTCTGATTATAGGAGATGTTCTCCCACGAAAAAATTATATTTTTAAACCCGAAAAACTTAATCCATAAAGAATTGTATAAAGTTGTCAAAAGGACCGGTTCGCTGCAGTTATAAACCAAATCAAACATTTTTCTGTTTTTCAATAAAAACAAAGGAATTGCCGGCATCAAGCCTTTGAGTAATCCACCGATAATCGGATAAAGAGAGTGATGAAAAAAAGCAGGAGTTTTAAAAATATTCGGTTCCTCCGGAGACTTAAAAATTACTTTTCCTTTTTTTATTTTCCAGATTTTAGGCAGTAAAAAAAATACTTTATCCTTTTCCGGATAAAATTTGAAGGTATTTAAATAATTCTTTCTTATATAGGGATAGCCGGCAATTAAAATTTTCATAAATGCTATTTTTCCCTGGCTTTAATTACAAACTGAAAAGCAAACATACTTGGCCAATATTTAAAAATTTTAGTCAGCTTGCCTGGAAAAATAATGTGGTTTTCTTTAATCAATTTAAAGCCTGCTTCTTTCAGAACTTCTTTTAAGTATGAGTAGGTAAACCATCGAATATGCCCAAAATCAAACATTCCTTGCTCTTCATATTTGAATCGGCCAAATAAAAACCTCATTCTGTTTGTCCAAACCATAAAATTCGGCGTGGTGATAATAATTTCTCCGTCATCTTGGAGTACGCGATAGGCATCGCGCAGAACCTTAACCGGATCAAAGATATGTTCAAGAATCTCCGGCAAAACAACAAGGTCAAATTTTTGTTCTTCAAGCTTCTTTGGCCATTCTCCTTCAATATCAAACACGTACACTTCATCGAGCACCTCTCGGGCATTTTGCGCAGCTTGCCCAGATATCTCAATTCCAGCCACAAAATGGCCAAGCTTTTTTATTTCCTGCCCCAAGCGGCCATTAGCGCAGCCAACCTCCAACACCCGCAATGCACAATCACCTGGAATAAACTCCAAAATCCGCTTTAACCGCGTATGGCTCATACCGTAGGCAACGCTTTTTTCTCTATAATATGCAGTTTTTATCATCGAGAAATAATTTCTACGCGGGGAACGGGAATTATAAATTTAGAGCCGTTGGCTAAGAATTTTTTCTGTTTTTTAAAAACCTCTTCCTTAAAATTCCAGATAAGTAAAAGGGCATAGTCTGGCTTATCTTTAAGTAACTGATCTTCAGGAAGAACTGGGATGTGCGTTCCCGGAGTAAATAAACCCTGTTTATAGGGAGTTGAATCAACTATATAATCAATTAATTCAGGCCCAATCCCGCAGAAATTGAGAAGCACATTGCCTTTAGCCGAAGCCCCGTAACCGATGATCCTTTTATTCTGAAGCTTTAATGTATGTAATACTTTCAAAAGATCATCCCTCATTTTATATATTCTTTTCGCAAAATCATCATAGGTTTTTTGGACATACATCTTCTTTTTAATTTCTTCTTTATAGAAATCATCTACCTTGCCTGAAACAGCATATCGAGTATCCCGAATTCTTTTGACATATAATCGCATCGTGCCTCCGTGAATACTAAAATGTTCACAATTAAATATTTCAAAACCGTTTTGTCTTAAAATCCAGGCAACAGGTTTTAAAAGAAAATAATAGCGGTGTTCATGATAAATAGTATCGAATTCGTTATTTTCAATGAGATCAACGAGATAAGGAAACTCCATTACCAAGACACCATTATTTTTTAGTAAAAAATCAACTCCTTCAAGCGCATCGCCTAAATCATCCATATGAGCAAACACATTGGTCCCCACGATAAGATCCGCCGACCCATATTTTCCCTTAATATGCTTAGCTGTTTTTTTAGAAAAAAAATCATTATGAGTCGGGACTCCTTCATTTTGAGCCTTTTTTGCTATGTTTTTTGCCGGATCAACACCCAGCACATTAACCTTTTGTTTTTGGAACGCCTTTAAAAAACTGCCGTCATTACTCCCAATATCAATAACAAATGGTTTATCTTTAGTGGGATTATAGTTAACAAGTTTTGCGGCTGAATCTTCGAAGTGTTTCAACATCATTTGAGACATTGATGACATATAAAGATAATGAGAAAACATTTCCTGCGGATTAACCATATGCGTAAGCTGAACTAACCCGCAACGAGGGCACCGGCAAATCTGCAAAGGATATAAAGGTTCTTCCTCATGAGGACTTGTTAAAAAAGCATTCGGCTTCGGCTTCTCGCTCGGGATTATGGCTTAGATAGTATTGGATTTTCCGACGTAATTCGTTTTCATTGGTAAACGAAATAAATTCCTTGCCTTCATTAAAAACTCGTTTTATATCGACGCGCACCAGATCGCTAAAAAGACAAGCTCCGGAGTATCCCACCTCAAACGGCCGAACATTAATTCCTTCGGCCGGCAGGTTATTCCAATTGATATCAACTACAATTTTGCTTTTCCTGTAAATATCAAGTCGTTCTAGTCCTTTGGACTGGCCATGAAAAACGTCTTTTAATGGCGTCTCATACCACTCATCAGTCCCCCAAACATGCAGGCCTAAATCCTTAATGGCCAGGAGAAATTTTTCACGGTTAGGGTAGAGAATTTTATTATAAGAGCCGATAAACGAGAGGTTATACTTGTTTTCTCTTTTATCAAACGGGGAACTTTCAAAAAGAGCTTCCACCGCATGGGGAAGATAAAATGAATTTTTTAATCCCATCCCCCACAATTTCTTGAGCACATAGTGGTCGGGAGAAAAAAAATAGTCATAAGCCGGAGCTATCCGCACGATGCCTTCCCACTGATTTATAAAATCATTGTAAAAATTCATGGTCGTTATTCCCATACTCCTGATTCTATTGATTGTTTCTGGAGTAATATTTTCGGCTTTTAAAGAAAACACGTACTCTGGCTTAAACTCTTTTACCAATTCCAAAAGCCTCTTATTTGTTCTGGCGATGGTAAGTCTTTTAGTGACTTTCATCCAGGGAAAAACCCTAAGCGCTTTACGCACATAAGGATTTGTATACACTATTCCGCTCCGGTAATTAAATACCAAGCAATCATAACCCAGTTCAGTCAGAGCTTTTACGTGGGGTTCGGTAAAAAATGAGTAGCC
>VMGG01000004.1 GCA_007376425.1 Parcubacteria group bacterium Gr01-1014_2
GCCAAATCAATCAATCCCGACATTTCGGTTGAAGGCGAGTTAGGTTATCTTCGCGGCGAATCAAAAATACAAGAAACAATAGAGATAAAGCCCGAAGACTTTACCAAGCCTGAAGAAGCTAAAGAGTTTGTAGAAAAGACCGGGGTGGATCGTTTGGCTATAGTTTTTGGAAATATCCACGGGGTTGTTTCAAAACAAAAAGAGAAGCTCGATTTTAGTTTGCTTAAGAAAATAAACAAAGCCGTTCCGGAAACCTTTTTGGTTTTGCACGGCGGTTCTGGACTGGCTGATAAAGAATTTAAAAAATCGATTGAAAACGGAATTACCAATATCCATATCAATACTGAAGTTAGAGTGGCTTATCGCGAGGGCTTGGAGGAAAAACTTAAAGAATCGCCCCAAGAAACAACGCCTTATAAATTCCTTGAGAAAGCGGTAGAAGGAATGCAGAGAGTTGTAGAAGATAAAGTTAGAATATTTCTTAGATTATAAATCCCAAAATCCAATGACCAATGATCAATCAAATCCTAAACCCCAATTGGTCATTAATTTGTTTTAATCATTGATTGGGTATTGGGATTTGGTCATTGAGAATTATGAAAATAACCATCTTGATAATTATTTTCATCCTGTTGGCTTTTTTTGTTTATCCGCAATTACCAAACAGGTTTTTGGGCGGATTCAAATTTCCGGAAAAGCCCTTTCGATTGGGTCTTGATTTGCTTGGCGGAGCCAGATTAGTTTATCAGGCTGATTTGGCCAATATTCCAGAATCCGATCGAGGCGACTCAATGGAAGGCGTTCGCAATGTAATCGAGCGGAGGGTTAATCTTTTTGGTGTGGCCGAGCCGGTTGTTCAATTAAGCGGCAACGACAGGTTGATAGTGGAAATGCCCCAAGTCAAGGACGTTGCCGAAGCGATTAAACTGATAGGGGAGACGCCGTTTTTGGAATTCAAGGAATTGGCCGGAGAAATAAAGGAAGGACAAGAAATTTCCGCCGAAGATTTTGTTTCCACCAGCTTAAGTGGCAAGCAGTTAAAACGAGCTTATTTGTCTTTTGATCCTAATACAAACCTGCCCCATGTCAGTTTGGAATACAATGATGAGGGCGCAAGACTGCTTTCAGAAATTTCAAAAAGGAATTTCCGCCGGCCGTTAGCTATTTTTTTAGACGGGCTGCCGATTTCAATTCCCATAGTTCAAGATGAAATAACTAATGGCCAGGCAGTAATAAGCGGGAAATTTACAATTGATGAAGCCCGGGAGTTAGCCGGCCGCCTTTCAGCCGGCGCTTTACCGGTGCCGATTCATTTAATCTCCCAAGAAATTATTGGACCAAGTCTTGGCCGGATGTCGCTTGAGCAAAGCTTGAAAGCCGGGCTTTATGGCTTAGTTGCTTTAGTTTTATTTATGGTTATTTTTTACAGAGGCTATGGTTTGATTTCAGTTTTTGTCTTATTTTTTTATACCTTTTCAGTTTTAACGATTTTTAAATTGTTGCCGGTGACCTTAACTTTGGCTGGAGTGGCCGGGTTTATTTTATCGCTTGGCATGGCTGTTGACGGGAATATTTTGATTTTTTCCCGGATTAAAGAAGAATTGAAAGCCGGGAAAAGCCGCACTGCGGCGATTGATGCTGGTTTTCAGCGGGCCTGGTCTTCAATCCGCGACTCCCAGGTTACCACTTTGATTGCTGCTTTTGTTCTTTATATTTTTTCAACTTCATTGGTTAAAGGTTTTGCCTTAACTTTAGCCATCGGCACAATTTTCAGTATCTTCAGTGCAGTTTATGTAACAAAAGTTTTTTTAAAGTCAATTTATGGCTAGGCAACTTTTAAAATCCGAACACTTCTATAAATTTTTTCTGTGTCCGCATTGGATTTGGTATGACATCTACGAAGACCAGAAAAAGCATAAACACATTCCGCCGGTTTTAGAAATGCTTTACTCCGGTCGCATCCGCGAGCCGAATTCAGTTTTGCCGACTCAAGAATTCGTGGAAGTAAAACAAGAGCTTTATAATGACTTGGACGAAGCCTTCTTAGCCACAGTTGAGCTGATGAAGCAAGGCAAGAATATTTATAAACCGGTTTTGATGGAGGGCCATTGGGTCGGCGAGCCTGATTTTATTGAACGCCGTCCTATTGCTGAATTAAAAGCAGTGGATCGGTCAGCCAAAAGCAGTTTCGGCGACTGGTATTACATTGCTTATGATATTCGCAATGACCCGGAGCTTAAAGACGAATACAAATTCCCTTTGGTTTTTGCGAGTTTGATTTTAGAAAAAATCCAAGGCGCAAGACCTCAAGATGCCTACATTATTAACGCCGATGGGGAAGCGAGGTCGTTTTTGATCGAGCCGTTTTTGGACAAATTCCAGCTTACCCTTAAAGAGATTGAAAAAGTTCTTGAGGGTGAAAAGCCGCCGCCATTCATAAAAGGCGGATGCAAGAGAAGCCCCTGGTTTGCTATTTGCGAGGAGGAAACCAAAGGCTGTGAGGATGTTTCTTTGATTCAAGGTCTTAGTCAGCGGGACCAGCGCGATTTATATGAATTAGGGGTAAAAACCCTCGGACAACTGGCTAAAACGGAATTAGACCGGCTCCAGGGAGGACTTGAAGGCTGGAATTTTGATAAATTAATCAGAGTTCATAATCAGGCTCAAGTTTTAATTTCCGGTAAAGCGTTAATCACCCAGCATTATAATTTTCCGGAAGTGAAAACTGAAGTTTATTTCGACGTTGAAAGCGACCCGACCCGCGGAATTGATTTTTTGCTCGGTTTGTTAATTAAGAAAGGCAGGAAAACAGAATTTAAATATTTTTTAGCCAAAGGCAAGGAAGAGGAAAGGGAAATTTGGGAAGACTTTTTGAAATTTTTGGGAGAGTTAGATGATTTCGTAATCTATCATTACGGCTATTATGAAAAGCATGTATTACAGAGGTTTGAAAAAAGATACGGGGCCCAGTCGGAATTAATGAAAAAATTCCGCGATAACAGTTTGGATTTGTATAATATTACAATCAATTCAGTAATTATGCCGTTATATTTTTATAGTTTGAAAGACATTGCCGGGTTCATTGGTTATAAGTGGAATGATCAGGGAGCGGGCGGGGGAGAGGCGGTGACTTGGTATGATCAGTGGCTCGAGACCGGGAAGAAAGATTTTTTGGATAAGCTTATTAAATACAATGAAGATGATGTCCGAGCAACGCTTTTGATTAAAGAATGGTTAGAAAAACAAAAACCAAAGGTACAGAAGGAAGAGTTGCCGATAGAATAAATATATAGACACTGTCGCGTTTCGCGACAGGTATATATTTAGTTCGCTCGGCCGTCATGAAAATAAATTTTCCTGCGGCCTCGCTGCTAAATATAGGGCTATTGCCAAAATGGGTTTTGAAAGAGTATAAAGGTAATAAATGGATTCAGAGTCTAATCAACAATTTTTTTGGTTTTTAATTATTTTAATTCTTTCTTTGTTTGCCGGAGCAGTTTTTATTTTTAGCAAAGATTTGCCTAAAAACCAGCAGGCTAATGTAGGCGAGCCTAAAAATTATGTAGGCCGGACTTACACGGTTTTTTACACCAACGGCGTTTTCAGTCCGACCAATTTGCAGATTAATGTCGGCGACACAGTCAGATTTATGAATGATAGTCTTTTCCCGATAAGGGTTGTTTCTGAACCTCATCCTAAACACACTGATTTGCCTGGTTTTGACAGCATCTCGGATATTACATCACAAGGCGTATTTACTTTTACTTTTATCAAAAGAGGCATATTCGACTACCATAACGAAAAAAAAGTTGAGCAAAAAGGAACAGTGATAGTTAAATGAAATTTGGCAGAGAGCCCGTCATAAAAGCTTGCTTTCATGACGGGCGAATGAATCAAATTCAAACCTTGTTTTTTTTGCTTTTCCTCCAAGAACTCGGGCTTTTTGCCGCGACCCAGCTACTGGGGATTGTTGTGGCTTTATATAATATTAGTTTAAGTGAAGATGTACCCCCTCCTGTTGATTTAGCTAATTTAAATATTGATCAAATAATTTTCTTTTTGGCCCTTTATACTATTTTAATTTATTTTATGACTAAATTTTCTCATAAAGCCGGAGGATTTTTTAGATTTATTTTAGGATTAGTTATTTTTACTGGAAGTCAGTTAGTATTTTCAGTAATTTATATGAATTTTATTTTCACTGCTTTGGCTTCACTTTTATTAGTTATTTTGGTTTTTAAAAAAAGAATAGTTTTTATTCATAATATAGGAATAATTTTAGGGATGGCCGGAATCGGAGCAGTTCTTGGTTTGTCTTTGACTCCGGTTTCAGTGGTGGTGCTACTTTTAATCTTGTCTTTTTACGATATAGTCGCGGTTTATAAAACCGGCCATATGGTAAAAATTGCTGAAGACATGATTAAGTCCCGGGCAATTTCCGGAATTGTCTTGCCCCAAAATAGGAAAGGCTGGTCGGCCAATATTACTAGGGTCCGGCCCGGAGGAGAATATATGATTTTAGGTTCTGGTGATTTAATAATGCCGCTTATTTTAATTTCTTCGGTCATTGGGATTCATGGTTTGGCCAGCGGACTGGTTGTTTTATTTTTCTCTCTTTTAGGTCTTTCTCTGACTTATTATCTTTTTGTTACCCAGCGGACAAGACGGCCCATGGCGGCTTTGCCGCCGATTGCCGCGATGTCAATAGTGGGTTATTTAATTGCAACCTTTTTTAATTTTTAATAGAATAAAAGGGTGAAGTATAAATTTGCTATTTCTGGAGCGGCTGACATTGGAATGTGTGATGTAAATGCTTCGCAAAAAGCCGAAGAAATCGGCCGTGAAGTAGTCAAGAATAATGGGATTTTGATTACCGGCGCCACCACCGGCATTCCTGATTTTGCGGCTAAAGGAGCAAAAGAAGAGGGAGGCGTGGTTATTGGTTTAAGCCCGGCATCTTCGTACCAACATCACATTAAAACATACAAGCTGCCGATCGGTTGTTGCGAAACCATTATTTTTACCGGTTTTGGCTATTCTGGAAGAAATCTGTTATTGACAAAAGCTGCTGACGCAGTTATAGTTATATGCGGAGGATTCGGAACTTTAAATGAGTTTACGATTGCTTTGGAAGATGATAAACCAATTGGCGTCTTAACCGGAACTGGCGGGGCCACAGAAGAAATTTCCAATCTTTTGTTAAATATCCGAGATCCACATAAGCATGGCGCCGGGAAAGTTGTTTTTTCAAATGACCCGAAAGAATTAATTGGCAAACTCGTTAAACTAATCGAACGAGAACAAGAAGAACTTAAAACTCCTCCGCCGATAGGAGAATAGGTCGATTATATTAATATTTTTGAGTATTCTAATATGACAGAAGAAAAATCTATCGGAAAAATCTCCCATTATTACGATAAAATCGGAGTCGGGATTATAGAATTAGCCGGTGGTCTAAAGACGGGCGATACCATTAAAGTTAAAGGAAAGGACACTGATTTTGAGCAAGTTATTGATTCGATGCAGATTGAGCATGCCCAAGTCGAGAAAGCAAAAAAGGGTGATGTCATCGGTGTCAAAATGAATCAGAAAGTAAAAGAGGGAGACGAAGTGTACCTTAAGTAAAATCCCAAATCTCAAGCACCAAATTCCAAATAAACTCCAAATTCAAAATTCCAAACATTTAGAATTTAGGTCATTGGAACTTGATTATTATTTGTGATTTGTGATTTGGAAATTGTAATTTTAGTTTATGTCTGAATTCAAGATCAACAATTTTACTGTTAAAGAAGAGCTTCCGGTGATTGCTTTGCGGGATATGACTTTATTCCCGACTTTAATTGTTCCTTTAGCCATCGGCCGGGTAAAAACTCTTTCAGCTTTGGATAAGGCCATGGCTAGCGACAAATTGGCTATTTTTGTAACTCAAAAAAATTCATCTGAAGATATTACCCCAGAAGATTTATATTCTTTTGGAACGATCGGCAAGATCAACATGGTTTTTAAATCAAGCGCCGGCACAGCCAGAGTAGAAGTTGAGGGCGTAAAAAGAGTTAAAATTTTAAGTTTTTCCCAGACTGATCCCTATTTAACGGCTAAGATTGAACCATTGGATGTTGTTATTACTGATGACATAGAGGTAAAGGCTTTGAGCCGTTCAGTTTTGGATAATTTTGCCGATGTTTCAGAAAAAGGCAGGCCCCTTCCGCCTGGATTTTTAAATTTAATCAGGAGTATCAAGGATCCGGAACAAGTTTTATATTTAATTGTTTACCACCTTGTCCTTTCGGTGGTTGAACAGCAAAAGATTTTAGAAACTCTTGATATAAAAGAAGCCTTAAGATTAGTAAATAAATATTTAGTTAAGGAGCTTGAAATTCTTGAAACCGAGAAAAAACTGGCTAAAGAAACCAGAAAACAGCTTGGCAAAATGCAGAAAGAAGTTTATTTACGGGAGCAGCTTAAAAGCATTGAAAAAGAATTGGGGTTGGGCGGTGAAAAAAGCGATTTTGAAGTCCTTCGCAAAAAAATCAAGGAAGTAAAAATGCCTAAAGAAGTTGAAACTAAAGCAATGAAAGAACTTGAGCGGATGGAGAGAATGCCTTCTTTCAGTCCCGAAGTCTCTTACATTAGGACTTATCTTGACTGGCTGGTGGAATTGCCCTGGTCAACTTCTTCAGATGGGAAAATAGATATTAAAAAAGCCGTAAAGATTTTAGAGAGCGACCACTTTGGCCTTGAAAAAGCCAAAGAAAGAATTCTCGAATATTTGGCCGTTCAAAAACAGGTTGGCAAAATAAAAGGGCCGATCCTTTGTTTTATTGGGCCGCCCGGAACAGGGAAGACTTCAATTGGCCAGTCAATTGCCAAAGCTTTAGGCCGGAAGTTTTTGAGAATTTCCCTTGGCGGAGTCAGGGACGAAGCCGAGATAAGGGGGCATCGCCGAACTTATGTCGGGGCTTTGCCCGGCCGGATTATTCAAGGGATCCATAATGTAGGAATTTGTAATCCGGTATTTATGCTGGATGAGATTGATAAGATTGGTTATGACTTCAGGGGAGATCCTTCGGCGGCATTGCTTGAAGCTCTTGATCCGGAACAGAATTTTTCTTTTTCCGATCATTATCTCGAGGTTCCGTTTGACTTATCAAATGTTTTGTTTATTACTACGGCCAATGTGATGGATACTATTCCCCCGGCCTTGAGAGATAGGCTTGAAGTGATTGAATTTCCCGGCTATACCGAACACGAGAAGTTCCATATTGCGAAAGGATTTTTAATTCCCAAACTTTTAAAGGAGCACGGCGTTGAGAAAGTGATTAATTTCAATGATGAAGCGCTTCATCAGGTCATTAGAAAATATACTCGCGAAGCCGGAGTCAGGGACTTGGAAAGACAAATGGCCAAAGTGGTTAGAAAAAATGTCAGGAATTTGGTTGAGAACAATGTAAAAGCAACGAAAATTTCGATTGATCTTCCCTTGCTGAAGAAATTCTTGGGTCCTGAAAAATATCTTTCCCAGCTGGCTGAAAAAAGCGACGAAGTCGGGGTGGCTACAGGCCTTGCCTGGACTTCGGTCGGCGGGGAAGTGTTGGCGGTTGAGGTGACGCGAATGCCCGGCAAAGGAAAACTGGAGTTAACCGGCCATCTTGGCAATGTAATGAGGGAGTCAGCTAAGACAGCCTTATCTTTCGGCCGTTCTTTTGCTTCAAAAGTGAATGATGGCTCTAAAGAGACAGAAATGCTTAAAGATTTTTATAACTACGATATTCATATTCACGTTCCTTCCGGCGCCATTCCAAAGGACGGGCCTTCAGCCGGTATTACTATTGCGACCGCCCTTATTTCATTATTTACTGGAATAAAAGTAAGAAAGGATGTGGCGATGACCGGAGAAGTGACTTTACGCGGCAAGGTTTTGGAGATTGGCGGAATCAAGGAAAAAGTTTTAGCGGCTCACCGAGCCGGTGTTAAAAATGTAATTTTACCTAAAGACAATGAAAAAGACTTAGACGATATTCCTAAAGAAGTTAAAAAAGAACTCAAGTTTATTTTTGTTGAACATATGGAAGATGTTTTGAAAGCCGCTTTAAAATCTCCGAGAACTCCCAAAGAAGAAAAAGTAGAACCCAGAAGCTTGATTGCCGGCCATTATGCCTAACGATTATATAATTTTTCCTTCAGCGCGGTCGCTCCTTGCAATCGGAATAATTTCGGCGGTTTTAGCCCCTCTGGTCGGGATTATTTTGGGGTTTTACTTTTTAAGAAGGCCGCAGTTAGTTAAAGAAGGTAAGGGAATTCTTTTGGTCGCTTTAGTCTGGTTAAGTATTGTTTTTATATTTGCTTTTTAATCCCGAGAGAAGAATTTTTCTATACGCAGTTTCGATTTTAGTCGGAACTATAGTTGGGGTTGGTATTTTTGGAATTCCTTTTTCTTTTGCCAAGGCCGGGTTTTTATCCGGTATTTTGTTTTTGGTTTTTGTCGGTTTTTTGAGTTTGGCGGTAAATTTGATTTTTGGAGAAGTGGTCTTGAGAACTAAAGAAATTCATCAGTTCACTGGCTACGCAAAAATATATCTTGGTAAAGGGGCTAAGATCCTGGCTTCGTTTGCTTGGTTTTTAAGCATCTATGGCGCCCTGCTCGCCTATATAATCATCAGTGGAAATTTCCTTTTCAATATTTTTATTTCCCAGTTTTATGAGAACCCTCTCATTTACAGTATTTGGTTCTTTATTTTTGTTTCTTTGGCAGTTTTGGCCGGATTAAAGACAATAGTCCGCTTCGAACTTTTTATGGTTTTCTTTTTTATATTAGTCGTGTTTTTAGTTTTTATTTTAGGGATTCCCAAAATCGAACTTCAAAATCTGACTACGCTATTTAATCAGGAATTCTGGTTTTTGCCTTACGGCATTCTGCTTTTTGCTTACGCCGGTTTTTCGGCTATTCCGATCCAAAGAGAAGTGTTGAAAAGCAAAACTGGAGTTTTGAAAAAAGCAATTTTATGGGGCAGCCTGATTCCGGCCGTCCTTTACTTAATTTTTACTATTTCAATAGTCGGAATTTCAGGTGAAGCAACTTCGCCTGATGTGGTCAGCGGCCTGACTGATTTTTTTGATTATCGGATTATTTTTCTTGTTTCTATTTTCGGCATCTTGGCGATAACCACTTCTTTTTTGGCTTTAGCCTTTGCTTTAGTTGAAACTTTTAGGCTTGATTACGGATTTAAACGATTCAACGCTTGGGCTCTAACTTGTTTTATTCCTTTCTTTTTATTTTTGTTCGGGGTCAGAAATTTTATTGAAGTAATTTCTCTGGCTGGCGCTTTAGCCATTGGAGTCGAAGGTGTAATTTTAGTGGCGATGTATAAAAAAGCCAAAAAATTAGGGAATCGGGAACCAGAGTATTCTTTAAATTTTCATCCCTGGCTTTTAAATATGATAATGATTCTATTCGCTATCGGAGCTGTATACGCTATATTATTTTGAAGTGTAAAAAGCGCCCTCAGAGCGCTTTTTACAATGAGTAGAAAGGCTTGCTCGAAAAGCCTCTCGGGTACAGCCATTTCGGAAACACTCGGCCCCGTACCACTAAAATAAATTAGTTTATTTTCTGTTTATCAGAATAAACCCTCGTTCCTCATTCGCCTCGCTACAAAGAACATCTCCTCTTAACGGCTCGGCTCATGAGGTTCCTCAATGGCTATACCCTGCGGGCTTTTCGTTTAAAAATTGATACGCCCTCGCCGCTTTCCATAGCCACAAACTCGCAAAAGTTCAGAAACTGATACAGCCAAGCTGGTTTCTGTTTTCGTTTGATTTCTTGGCATTTTTTTGTTGTATTGCTATTATGTAGATTGTTCCAAAAATCGTTCCAAGATAACTCACGATTATAGGAGGACCAGAAATGACAAGGTTAGCCTTCGAACTGAAAGGACGAGTCGAAGCTGTCCTTGTGGCGGCTAACTTCGGCTCAATTCTCTCGACGTCAGTCCCGAAAATTCAGCTCATTCGCGGACACGGCGTCAGGGGCGACAACCACGCTGGCGTACGGCTTGCGGATGTCCGAGAGAGGGAGTTTCTCTCTTTCGAATTTTCTAAGGGCGTCGAGATTGCCAACCATCGAGAGTTTTCCGCCGTCTCCGCCGAGGAGCTTGCGGAAGTCGCGCAAGCGATGAATCTCTCGAAGCCAGTTCCGCACGGCTGTCTCGGCGAGAATCTGGTGTTGAGCGGCATTCCGCGACTTACCGAGCTTCCCGCCGGAACGATGTTGTTCTTTCGAAAAGACGAGAAGCGAATCAGGACAGCCGTGTTGATGGTGTGGGCGGAAAACACGCCGTGTCAGGGACCGGGGGAAGCGATCCAAGAGAAGTTTCCGGAAATTCCCAGACTCGCGCTTCTCTTCCCGAAGTCGGCTATCGGCAAGCGCGGAATTGTCGGGAGCATTTACGCTTCCGGCAATATCCATGCGGGCGACACGGTCGTCGCAAAGGTTCCTCGTCAGCGAATCTACAATCCCGAATAGGGATTGCTCGATAGGTGGTGGTGCGACACGCTCGTGCCACCCCTTTTTTATTGAAAGAACTTTTTATCATCTATTCACTATAAAATTAAACAGTTTCCAGAGCGAAAAGCTCGAAGGTGTATGCCTCTGAATTTTTAAATAGGGCCCGTTGGGCAATGCCTTCTCAGGAACATCCGGAGCCGAGCCGTTATAAGGAGAGGTTTTTTGTAGCGAGGCGATGGATGAGCGAGCGGTTTATTCTGATAAACAGAAAATGATAGAATTATTAAAACTGTATGAGGCCGAGCGTTTCCTGAAAGGCGTTGCCCAATAAAGGGCCCGAAGACCTACACCCGAGGATAGCTTTTCGCTATTAAATCTTAGAAGCCTGAAATTGGGATTAATTTATTTCTTATAGATTTAAAACCGTGCTATAATACTTGGTAGTTAAAAAGTTCAAATGAATATAAAAAAATCAGTATTTTTATTTTTGATTTTTTCTATTTTTTCATTTTTGACTTTCAATTTTTCCGGAGCTGATGTTCAGCAGGAAATTTCTGAAAGGGAGGAGCAGATTCAAGAATTGGAAAAACAGAAAGAAGAATTTCAAAAGCAGATTACTGAAAGACAAGGCCAGGCGAGAACCATGGAAGGGGAAATTTTTATTTTAGATACCCAAATTAAAAAGCTGCAGCTTGAAATAAGAACCCTTGATTTGGCGATTCAGCAGACTGGTTTGGAAATTGACGAAACAATTAAAAGCATTGAGGCGGCGCTTACTAAAATTGAAAAAATAAAACAGAGCTTGGGCCAGTTTATCAGGCTACTTGATCAAAGCGATCGGGAAACACTGGTTGAGATTTTGTTTAAGAATCGCGACCTTTCGGATTTCTTCGGTAATCTTGAAAGCATCCGCACTTCTCAAGAAAAAGCCCAGGTGACGATTAAAGACTTGAAGCAGTTAAAAATTGAACTTGAAGCAGAGCAGGAAAAACTGGAGATAAGAAAAACAGAGCAAGTTGGTTTGAGAAGTGTTCAGCAAATTCAGAAGCTTGAGGTTGATTCAAAGAAAAAGGAGAAAAATGATATTCTCAAAGTAACTAAAGGCGAAGAGAAAAAATTCCAGGATTTGGTAAAAAAGACTGATCAAGACATAGAAAGAATAAGGGGCCAGGTGCGATTCTTGCTGGAACAGGGGATTACTCTTGAAGAAGCTTTAAAATACGGCCAGCTGGCGGCTCAAAGAGTGGGCATTAGGCCGGCCTTTTTATTGGCGATTTTAGATGTTGAGTCAGGACTTGGAAGGAATGTTGGAACCGGGAATTGGTTGGACGATATGTATAATTGTTATCGGCGGCTTGGCAAGCTGACTAGAGCTGAAACAGAAAAAAACGCTTTTTTTGCGATAATCGGGAAGCTTGGCTTGGACGCTAATTCAGTCAGAGTTTCAAGAGCGCCAAGCTATGGCTGTGGTGGAGCGCTTGGCCCGGCTCAATTCATTCCTTCAACCTGGCTTTTATATGAGACTCAAGTCGCCGCCTTGACTGGCCACGGCCTGCCTAATCCGTGGAGTATTGAAGATGCTTTTATGGCGGCGGCAATATACCTGGCTAATGCCGGTGCTTCCAATAAAACTCAAACCGCAGAAATCAGGGCAGCCAATGCTTATTTGAGCGGGAAAGCAAATTGCCGTCAGAGTATTTGCCGCTATTATTCAAATTTGGTCTTACAAAAAGCGGCGGAAATAGAAAAAGATCTGCCTCGCACCTTTTAAACGCCAACATAAATTCAGTGAACTAATTTTTTTTCTTTGGGCTCATCGTATTCCCGTAATTTCTCGGCTGGCGAGAGGCCAGCCAGTATTTTATGAGGGAAGCAGTTCCATGCCTCGGTGACTAAATCAAGAATATTTTGGAGCTCTGATGCGTCTCCGCCGCGGTCAAACATCGCCACTATCTTCATCATATCATCAGACTCATTCTCGTAATAAATCGCATCTTTAACATCTTTCAAACTGAAATCGCTCTCGGTTTCTTTAAGCAGGCTTTCGATTTCGCTTTCAATTTCTTTTCTTTCCATTAAAATATCAGCTGGTATCGGACGAGACTGTTCTAAAATTTTCTGATAAACAGAAGAATCGGTGAATCTACTCCATAAGAATTGAAGACTTTTACTTATTGATGGCTTCATTTCATCAATATATTCAACATCATCCTCGCCGTTGTCATACTGCTGGAGTAGTTTTTCAATTTCAGCAACAAAATCAAGATATTGCTCTTTTGCGATTATTTGCTCTTCTTTTTGTTCTTTGGTTAGCGGTTTTCCTTCCGGGAAAATAAAGGGTATTAAGCCCTTTGATTCTACTTCGCTTGGACGCTGTGTACAATCAGAATTGTCCACGCGCTCCTCGTTCGTCGAAATAAACGGCTCGGCTCGGGCGCTAAGAGAACAGTAAAGCCAGTCGCTTGTTTTCCGCGCCGCCTCGCGGACGCGCCCGTCAGAAGGAACATAGTTCTTTCAAAAGAGAGACAGTTGACACCCATGACGGGTCACTCAGACTGTCTCTCTTCCTACCAAAGTTTTTATTCAAGAGAATGAGGATTTTGGCAGGGAGAGATCCCTTGGTTCAGAAGAGGAGAGTTCGTTAAATTTATTGAGACGGAGTTAGCTTTACTGTAATTGGCAGTTCAATCGGTTGCTGTTTTAACAGCCGCTTGGCGGCGTTAAGGACAGTGAAACCCTTAATTCGTTTGGTCTTCGGGTCAAGTCTGATGACAATATCGTTATCAGCCTCCCGAGAAATTGAATTAGCCGAAGGTTTGCCTTCGGAAAAATAAAGCACATCAGCTTTTTTGTCGTAAAAGTAATAAAGTTTCATGGTTATTTGGAGGTTAGATAAGCAGTCAAAATAAAGTTTCTGGTGCCTGTCTTAACTACGATAGCTAAGTTTCTTTGTTTATCAACCAAACCGTATAAAATGAATACATTTTTATCTGATTTGGAAGAACGAATCAATTTGGGCGCAGAAAGGATTTTAGGAAAACGCTTTTTAAACCTTTTGATTTCTGGATGGAACTTGATGATATGAGAAAATCGTTCGTCAGTCAGTTCTACCGTGCCAAAAGGAGAATCAAACCGATTCATTTGATTTCAGTGTAGGATACGTAAATTTTGTTGTCAACCGTGTTTCTTCCTACCAAAGTTTTTATTCAAAGCAATGAAGATTTTGGCAGGGAGAAATATCAGAAGTCGCCATTAAGCTGTGGAGCTGGAGAAGAAAATTCTCTCTCCTCGCCAGCCCCATAGCTTAATGGCGATTTTTTGTTTCTAAAGTTGCTGGTTTTAAAAATTTATTACATAATATAAAAGTTATGTTGAAGAAAGTCAGCAGGAAAAAAACTGTATATGTAGCAATGAGCGGCGGTGTTGATTCTTCGGTTGCCGCGGCTTTATTGAAAAAAGCCTATTTAGATTCGGATGGGCGTATTTGGATTGCCGAAGGACGAAGTCCGAAGGCGCGCTATTCGTGTGCTGTTGTGGGAGTTTTTATGAAACCATACCAGCCAAGGGCTGGAATTTTCAATTTTCAATTTTCAATTTTCAATAAAGATAATTGTTTATGGAAGCAGGACAGGGAAGATGCATTGCGAGTGGCGGCGAAACTGGATATTCCGCTTTTGACCTGGGACCTGTCCAAGGAATATGAGAAACGGGTGGTGAGGTATATGATCGACGGCTATAAAAAGGGGATTACGCCAAATCCAGATGTGATGTGCAATAAGTTCATTAAGTTTGGGTTATTTTTGGAAAAAGCGTTGGAGATGGGCGCGGATTATATCGCGACCGGACACTATGTAAGGAAACAAACGACTTACAACAAACAACAAACAACTGGAGGGGAAAAAACTAAAAAGTCGTCAGTCGTAAGTTATAAGTTGTTAGTTGGCATTGATGAAAACAAAGACCAGTCATATTTTTTATACACTTTGACGCAGGAACAATTGAGTCGTTGTCTCTTCCCGGTAGGGGACTGGAACAAAAAAGAAGTCAGAAAAATGGCTAAGAAATTCGGTTTGCCTAATTGGGATAAAAAAGACAGCCAAGGCGTTTGTTTTGTGGGGCCTTTGGAGGTTAAAGAGTTTTTAAAAAGAAATATCAAATCAAAAAGGGGATTGGTTTTAAGGAAAAGCGACCGTAAAATTTTGGGGGAGCATGATGGGGTGTGGTATTATACCATCGGCCAGAGGCACGGTTTTGGCTTAAATGGCGGCCGGCCTTATTACGTAGTAGATAAAGATACTAAAAAGAATATTCTTTATGTAGATGATTTAAAAAATCCCAAATCCCAAGCACCAAATCCCAAACAAATTCTAAATCCCAAAATCCAAATAAGAGAACTCAATTGGATAAGAAAACAGAGAGTACCACTAAATTGTAAAGTGAAGACTAGATACAGGCAAAAAGATATTGATTGCACCATTATAAAGAATGGTTCGGATAAGGCTTTGGTGGAAATAAAAGAAAATAATCTGGCTATTGCGCCGGGCCAATCAGCCGTGTTCTACAAAGGGAACGAAGTTTTAGGCGGTGGGATTATAGTATAAGTTTACCCCCATACTCATGTATGAGTGTGGGGGTAGAAAAGTAAAAGTTGAATTAAAATCCATATGGATTTTAATTCAACAATTGATTTTTGGGTCATCAAGAAATCAGAAAAAAGTTTTTGGATTTTTTTGAGAAGAGAGGACATAAAGTTGTTCCTTCGTCTTCGCTTATTCCCGATGATCCGTCGGTTCTTTTCACCACGGCCGGAGTCCAGCAATTCAAACCTTATTATACCGGGCAAAAAGATTCAGAAAAAGATTTTGGTACTCGCAGAATAATATCAATACAAAAATCATTGAGAACTACCGATATTGATGAAGTGGGCGATGAAAGCCATACAACATTTTTTGAAATGCTGGGCTATTTTTCGTTTGGCGATTATTTTAAAAAAGAAACTATAGAATGGACTTACAATTTTTTGGTGAATAAATTAGGTTTTTTTAAAGAAAGATTAAGGCCAACTGTTTTTGGAGGTGATGGAGCAATTTCTTTTGATAAAGAATCTTTTGAAACTTGGAAGTCATTGGGTTTTCAAGATCAAGAGATTGGCTTGGGCAACAGAAAAGATAATTTTTGGGGGCCGATTGGAAATGATGGTCCATGCGGACCGGCAAATGAAATTTATGTAGATGATATAGAAATCGGTACCCTGGTTTTTAATGAATACTATTGCGATAAAGAAAAACATTTTTTGCCGTTGACCCAAAAAGGTGTAGATGTCGGTTTGGGATTTGAAAGAATGGCCATGTTTTTACAGAACGTTAAATCAGTCTATGAAACCGATCTTTTTATGCCTATAATTACCGAATTGAGAGGTAAGAATTTATATGATTACGAAACCAATGAGAGATCTGAAAGAATAATTGCCGATCATTTGAAGGCAAGTGCTTTTGTTATTTCTGACGGAGTGATGCCGTCCAATGTAGAAAGGGGTTATGTTTTAAGACGATTAATTAGAAAAGTCATGAGGCATTCAAAGAAGTTGAATTTATCTGATGATTTTATAGAACGTTCATTGAAAACTATCATAAACATTTATAAAGAGTATTATCCGGATTTAAAAGAGAACGGGTGGGAAATATTAGATATATTCAATCAAGAATTTAAGAAATTTGGAAAAGCGCTGGAAAAAGGAATAAAAGAATTTGAAAAAGGCATTATTCAATTTAAAAACAATGGAATAATTCCTGGGTCCTACGCTTTTAATATACAGCAAAGTCTTGGAGTTACTTTGGATATTATACAGGATATTGCCAAAGAAAAAGGTATGGAAATAGATTTTAAAGCCTTTAAAGAAGCAGAAAAAAAACACAAAGAAATTTCAAGGATTAGTCAAGAGAAGAAATTTAGAAAATAGTGTAAGCTTTATCAATCTTTATGAAAATAATCAACATGGCTTCAAGCGACAATTTTGAAGATATTTTAGAAGCAGTTAAAGATTCAGAATCAGCCGAAGTGATTTTAGTTATTCCTAAATCAAACAGGGTTTTTAAGAATAAGAATAAAGTTGAAAAATTAAAAAACCACTTTGAAAAATTAAATAAGGATGTTTCAATTATTTCTTCCGGAGAAGAGACGTTTAAGAAAAGCCATAGAAAAAACACTGATATCGTTTCTCTCTACTCCGAAAAACCGTCTAAAGAAAAAAATATTTTTAAAGCTCCGCTCATATTCCCTACCATTTTGAAACAGATTAACGGGAAAGATATGAAGAATTTTATTTTGATATTTCTTGGGGCCTCACTCTTATTTTTCATCTTGATTGTTTTGACTTCTGTAAGCCAGGCCAGGATAAGAATATTTCCGCATAAAAATGATTTTTCCATAAATATTCCAGTGACTATTTCTGATAAGATAACCGAGATCGACGAGGTTTATGGAATTATCCCCGGCGAGTCTATCCAAATTGAAAAAATTGTTTCAAAGACTTTTGTATCAAACGGCGAGAAAGACGTTTTCCAAAAAGCAAGAGGCAAAATAATAATTTATAATAACTTTAGTACTTCGTCTCAAGTTCTAATTGCCACAACCAGATTCCAGACTCCGGAAGGGTTAGTTTTCAGGATAACCAAAGCAACTGTCGTGCCTGAAGCTATTCAAGAGGGTGAGAAGCTTAAACCGGGGCAGATTGAAGTCGAGGTCGTGGCTGATCGGGCTGGCGAAGAATATAATATTGAGCCGACTGAATTTAAGATTCCCGGCTTTTTAGGCACCCTGAAATACCAGGGATTTTACGCGAAATCAGTTGAAAAGTTTTCCGGCGGCTTTATTGGCAAGGCCAGTATTGTAACTAAAGAAGATATGGAAAAAGCTGAAAACCAAGTCAAAGAAGAAGCAGTAAATGAAATAAGGAAAGAGCTTGCCTTACTCATTAATTTTAAAATTCTTAATGAAACATTGGATATAGAGTTAGAAACAGCTGATTCTAATACGGCAGGTGACCTTGGCCAAGAGTTTAGAGTTGGATACAGAGCCAAGCTTAAAACTATTGCTTTTAGGGAAGACGATGTCGCAAAATTTATTTCTCAGTATGTAGAAAACTCTCAAGACCTGAAAGTTATCCAGAAAGGGCTAAGAATAGATTATGGAGATATTAAATTTAACAAGGGAGCAAATGAGCTTTCTTTGAAGTTAGCTTCGGTTGGTCAGACTGCTGAAAGTATAGATAAGGGGAAAATTATTTCCGAAATCGTTGATAGGAAAAGCGATGAAGCCAAGTCGTATCTGGGTAACCTAAAGGAGGTCGAATCAGCTCAAATATTTTTGTCGCCATTTTGGGTTAGGTCAATTCCCAAAAATAAAGACAGGGTAGAAATACAAGTGGTGATTGAATGACAATTTGACATTTCTCTTTTATTCCGCTATCTTTAATTAGTTAAAAATCTTTAGATTGAAAAAGGAAAAAAATACAAAACAAGGCCAGGTAATAGAGAGCCTCCCGAATGCTTATTTCAGGGTCAAAATGGAAGACGGCAAAGTGATTTTAGCCCACATTTCAGGAAAGATGCGGCTTTTTTATATCAAGGTAATGCTTGGAGACAGAGTTTTAGTTGAATTAAGCCCTTATGGGGAGCGGGGGAGGATTGTGAAGAGGCTTTAAAAAGAAGTTTAAAAGTTTAAAGTTTAAAAATTAGAATGCGGATCCAGACTTCAATAAAAAAAATGTGCCGGAATTGCAAAATTGTCCGGAGAAAAGGACGCTTGTATTGCATTTGCCGGATTCCGAAACATAAACAGAGACAGAAATGACGACATGCCAAGGCTTAGCGGGGTTAATATCCCTGATAACAAAAAAATAGATATTGCTTTAACTTATATTTATGGAATAGGCCCGACTTTGGCTAAGCTTGTTTTGAAAACAACCGGCGTGAATTCGGATAGACTGGCTAAAGATTTGACCAGCGATGAGATAAATAAAATCCAGGGCGTTATAGATAAAAATTATAGGGTTGAAGGAGAGTTAAGGAGAGAAATTTTAGAGAATGTAAAGAGGCTGAAAGAAACCGGATCGTGGAAAGGAGGGAGACATATGAGAAAGCTGCCTCTTCATGGCCGAACAAGGACGAATTCAAGGACCCTGCGGGGTAATATTAGGAAGACAATGGGTTCTGGGAAGCGTCCGCCAGCGACACCAACATAATCATGGGTAAAAAGAAGATAGTTACAAAATCTGGAGACGAAACTTCGGCCGTTGACAAGGAGGCCAAGGTTAAAGTTTCTAAAAAAGCCTCCAAAAGACAGGTTATTAAAGGCAATATTTACATTCATGTTTCATTTAACAATACGATTGTCACTGTTACAGATGAAAAAGGAGGAGTTTTGAGCTGGGCTTCGGCCGGAAATTTAGGATTTAAAGGAACGCGAAAATCAACTCCTTTTGCTGCGACATTGGTCGGGAAGTCAGCCGCCGAAAAAGCAAGGCGCTTTGGTTTTGCTGAAGCAGATATTTTTGTAAAAGGAGTTGGTCCGGGCCGCGACGCGGCGATAAGGGGCTTGTTTTCTGCCGGAGTCGATATTAGAAGTATAATTGATAACACGCCGATTCCGCATGGCGGAGTAAAAGCTCCAAAGCCAAGGCGCGTCTAAAGTCTAAAAGTGGCACGATATACTGGTCCAAAAGAAAGAATAGAGAGGCGCTTGGGAGAAAAACTTTTTTTGAAAGGCGAGCGTTCTTATTCTCCAAAAGCGGCAATAATTAGAAAGCCATACCCGCCGGGTCTTCACGGGAAAAAAATTAAGAACAGAAAATTTTCAGAATACGGCTTACAGCTTCTTTCAAAACAGAAAGTGAGGAATATTTACAAGATTTTAGAAAAGCAGTTTCGTAACTACATTGATGAATCATTAAAGTCAAAAGGAGATAGCGGCGAAACATTGGTTCAAAATCTCGAGCGTCGGCTTGATAATGTTGTTTTCAGGATGGGTTTTTCTGATGCCCGGGACAAGGCCAGGCAACTGGTCAGTCATAGCCATTTTTTAGTTAATGATCGGCCGACTAATATTCCTTCTTTCCGGGTTAGGATAGGCGATATCGTGAAAGTAAAACCGCAAAATTTAAAAAATAATTATTTTTCATCTTTCTTGCCGCAATATACGAAAAAATACCAGCCGCCTTCGTGGGTGGAATTCGATAAGGAGACCTTTGTCGGCCGGGTCAAGAATTTGCCGAATTTACCCGAAAGCGGCGTAGAGCACAAAGATGTTCAGGCGATAATCGAGTTTTATTCCCGATAACAATTATTATGATTAGATGTCGAATTAGATTTTTATTCGTATAATTAGTATCAATTAGTATTAGTATCGATACCAATATACGAATTATACTAATGATACTAATGTAAGAAATATGGAAATATTAGTTGGAGAGCCAAAAGTAGTTCATTATGAGAAAAACCGAGCTGTTTTTGAAATCAGTCCGCTTTACGCCGGATACGGCGTGACCCTTGGCAATTCATTAAGGCGCGTACTACTTTCTTCGATGGAAGGCGCGGCCGCAGTAAAAATCAAAATTGATGGCGTGGCTCATGAATTCTCCACCGTTAACGGCGTTTTGGAAGACGTAGTTGACATAATTTTGAATTTGAAGAAAATCAGGTTTAAATTATCCGGCGTTGATTCAGCTAAAGTTACTTTGAATGCCAAAGGCGAGAAAGAAATTCACGCCGGCGACTTAAAAGCTCCCTTCGGAGTTGAGGTGGTCAACCCAGACCAGATTATCGCCACTATTACCGATAAGAAAGCAGAGTTTAATATGGAAATAGAAGTTGAGAGGGGGATTGGTTATATGCCGGTTGAACAGAAGCAGAAAGAAAAACTTTCAGTTGGAGAGATAGCCATTGATGCCATATTTAATCCGGTCAGAAAGGTAAGCTTCCGAGTTGAAAATATCAGAGTCGGCGAGAGGACGGATTTTAACAAGCTTTTCGTTGACGTTGAGACTGATGGGAGTATTACCCCTCAAGAAGCGCTAAAAAGAGCAGTTGGAATTTTAATGGAGCAGTTTAAAGCAGTCGGTGAGAGCGGCAGTTTGCAGATTGAAGAAAAAAGTTCAACCGAAGGAGTTGTCGAGGCGCCGAAGAGAAAAAGAGGAAGACCGCGGAAAGAGAAATAGAGTATCGATACCTTTATGAGAAAACGCAAAAAAGGTAAAAAATTCGGGAGAGTCAAAGCGCAGAGAAGGGCTTTAATGAATAGCCTGGCTTCGGCTTTAGTTTTGCATAAAAAGATAAAGACTACCGAGACGAAAGCCAAAGAATTAAGACGGTTTATTGAGCCGTTGATTACAAAGGCAAAAATCGGTAATTTGCATAAAAGACGCCAGGTGATAAAGTTTTTATCGGATTCGGTTACAGATAAGTTATTCGGCGATATCGTTCCGTCATATAAAGAAAGGCCAGGCGGCTATACCAGAATAATAAAATTAGCGCCGCGGCAATCCGACGGTGCGAAGATGGCTCAGATAGAGTTTGTATGATTCACGAAATCGATGCGGCAAACCAGTCATTGGGGCGTTTAGCTTCAAGAGTAGCTCTGATTTTGAGCGGCAAGACGAGCCCTAAGTTTCAAGCCTATATCCTAGCCGGAGAAAAGGTCGTAGTTTTGAATGCTGGAAAAATAAAGTTGACCGGCCGAAAAATAGACCAGAAAAAATATTATCATTATTCGGGCTATCCGGGCGGCTTAAGAACCATAAAAGTTAAAGATGTTTTTGAGAAAAACCCAAGCGAGGTGTTGAGAAGAGCGGTTTTGGGGATGCTGCCAAAAAACAGGTTGAGAAAAGAAATGATTAAGAATCTGACGTTTAAATAAATCCCAATTTAAAATTTAAAATTTGAGTTTTGAATTTAATAACTATGCCTAAAGCAAAAACTAAAACCACAAAGAAAAAAGAAGTTGAGAAGATAGAAGTTAAGAAAGAAAGTCCGGAAAGGTATCTTGAAGCAGTCGGCCGAAGGAAAGAATCAGTTGCCCGGATAAGGCTTTTTACCAAGAAATCAAGCGATGCTTTTCCAGAAGATAAGGGACTTATTTCAGTTAACCAGAAATCATATCAGGATTATTTCAAAGACCCGTTTTTGCAAAATACAGTTGAGAGCCCTCTTAGAAAATTAAAGTCTTTAGACAGGTTTAAAGGTTCTATATTAGTAAAGGGAGGCGGGCTTACCGGCCAGGCTGAAGCCTCAAGGCTTGGTATTTCACGCGCCTTGATTTTGTTTGATGCCAATTACCGAAAAAAGCTCAAAAAATTCGGCTACTTGACCCAGGATTCAAGAATCAAAGAAAGACGCAAGTACGGGCTGAAAAAAGCTCGCAAAGCGCCGCAGTGGGCCAAGAGGTAAACCCACGACATCGCATTGGGCAAAAAGAAAAACACTGCCAGAAGATGAATAAAAACCTTGACTGTGCTATAATCAAATTATGAGTAAAACATACATAACAGTCACGGCAAGTATTTTTACCGTGATAGGTCTTCTTCACCTGGTCAGAGTTATTTATGGCTGGGAGGCGGTGATCGGCGCTTGGGAGATTCCGATGTGGGCGAGCTGGCTGGCAGTTTTGGTGGCCGGCAGTCTGGCCGTCAAGGGTTGGGAATTGAGAAGGAGATAATTTAAATCACTAAATCATTTCTCATGCCGGTGTCGTCAACTTCCACAAAACGGGTTTGTCCGTTTTCGTTCAAATAGATTAAATGCCAGCCAGTCTTAAACCAAAAAACCTGTTTTATTTTTTCGTCAGTCCCCAAAATTAATTCTTTCTGGCCTTCTTTGAAATAGGGCGACTCGTTTTCGTCTTTCAGCCATAAAACATTTATCTCGTTTTGGCCAACAATGGCCATTTTTTTATTATCCGGTGATAGAATCAAATCAGTAGTGGGGGATAAGTGGAGGCGGTCCCAGTTGCCTTCAGAATTAAGCAAAAATACTCCCGGCGCCTTGAGATCGTAAGAAGCCAGGTAAATATTTTCCCGCAGAATTTTGAGTTTATAATTTTTTATATAGACCGCTTCGGAAGAAATTATTTCAGTCTCTCCATTTTCTAAACTATGATAAAGCAAGCCGTCAGTTCTGCTTATGAAGTAATTTGTATTTTCTTCTTCTTGTTCGGAATTTTTAATGAAATCATTTATTTCTTCATTATTGATTAAATAAATATGGGCCAGTTGTCCGACTTCACCTGACCTAATTTCAATATTCTTGCTAAGCGATAAAAACCCGTCTTTTTCGATTCTTATATTATAGCTTCTAGGGACAAGGTATTTTTCTATAAAAGTGCCTGATAAAAATGAGGTTTGGCCGTTAAGCCGGCCGTCTATAAAAATTTGGACATCGCTGAAGTTAGTTTTTACAAATAAACTGCCGGTTTTAACCCAGCCGCGGTTTTTAAAATCGAATTGATAGCCGTATGCATAAATGACGACAAGGTAGCTTGAGGCAAAAAAAATGAGAAAAGACGATATTAGGATCAGCTTTTTGAAACGTCTATTCATAATTCAGTCGTTCGAAAACGACTGGGCTATATTTTACATTTTAACTAACCGTCAGTCAATTTGTTTTTGCTGTAGATTTTTGATAGGTTGGAGTTTACAATTAGGCTTATTTCGTCTATGAAATTTGCCTAACTGTAAACTCTTTTATGTTTACCAAAAAAATCGGAATAGATTTAGGCACAACTAATACTCTTGTTTTTGTTCCGGGCAACGGCATTAGGATTAATGAACCGTCAGTGGTGGCGATTTCTTTATTTGATAACCGCATCTTAGCGGTCGGCAATTTAGCTAAAGAAATGCTCGGCCGCGCGCCAGACACGATCTCGGTGGTCAAACCATTGAAAGACGGGGTCATTGCCGATTATAAGGTGACTCAAGCCATGATCAGATATTTTATTAATAATTCATTCAGCAAGGTTAATTTTTTTAAAAAAGAAGTTTTGATGTCGGTGCCGGTGGCGATAAGTTCAACCGAAAGGAGAGCAGTGATTGAAGCGGGAATGAATGCCGGAGTCAAAGCAGTTTATTTGGTCAAAGAGCCGGTGTTAGCGGCAATCGGCGCCGGAATTCCGATCAATTCTTCTTACGGCCATATGGTCGTGAATATCGGCGGGGGAACGACCGAGGTGGCAGTAATAAGTCTTGGCGGAGTAGTGACTTCGGCCGGGGTTAGAGTGGCCGGCAATAAAATTGACCAAGCCATTATTGATTACGTCAAAAAAAAGCATAATCTGGCCATAGGCGAAAGAACGGCCGAGCTGATTAAAATCAATATCGGCACGGCGGTAAAGGTTTCAAATGAAGAAACTCTTTCAATCAGGGGGAGAGATTTAGTGACTGGCCTGCCTAAAACTATTGATTTAACTTCTAATGAAGTAAGCGAAGCGATTCAGGAGCAATTAAAAGAAATCAATCAAGTCATCAAGAAAGTTTTACAGGAAACGCCGCCGGAGCTTTGCGCTGACATTATTGAAAGAGGAATTGTGCTGACCGGCGGAGGGGCTTTGCTTAAAAATATAGATGTTTTCATCACCCGGCTAACCGGCGTTTCTTCGCATATTGCGGAAGAGCCGCTTCTTTGCGTGGCTAAAGGAGCCGGCGCAGTGCTTGAGAATTTAGATGTTTATAAGAGAAATATAATTACGAGAAGATAGATTAAAGTAAAAAGCTACCGCGAGGCATATCAATTTCTTCGTTTGGGAGCCCTTCTTGGAAATGGCACGCAATTTTACTCGAATTGCCGCTAGCTATGGGCGTGTCTACCCCTTTATCCCCTAGCTTGTTACCGGCAATTCTTCGTAAAAGTATCGGCCATTTCCTAAGAACCCGTTGGGCGATGCCTTCTCAGGAACATCCGGAGCCGAGCCGTAAAGAGGAGATAAGATAGGTAGCGAGGCGATGGATGAGCGAGGGGTTTATTCTGATAAACAGGAGATAAAAGAATTATAAAAGTTGTACGAGGCCGAGCGTTTCCTGAAAGGCATTGCCCAAGAAAGGGCTTAACTGCATAACATCAATAAAAATGAGGATAGCTTTAGTTCATGATTGGTTGGTGCGGCTTGGCGGAGCGGAGCGGGTCTTGATTGCTTTCCATAAAATTTTCCCCGAAGCCCCGATCTACACTCTTTTTTACGACAAAGAATTTGTTTCACAGTATCTTCCGAAAGCTAAAATAACTCCTTCATTTTTGCACAAAGTTCCAAATATAAAGAAACTGCATCCGTGGCTGAAAATTTTAATGCCCGCGGCCATAGAATCATTTGATTTGTCTGACTTTGATTTGATTATTTCGTCGAGCCACGAATTCAGCCATGGCGTTTTATCAAAGCAGTCGGCCAAGCATATCTGTTTTTATCATAGCCCTTCCCGAATTTTATGGGACAGGACCTATGAATATGCCAGAGATTTTAAAGAAAGGGGAAAGGGCGCGTTTAAATTATCTTTAATAAAATTAGGCCAGCATTTTTTGAGAATTTGGGATCATGGAGCCAGCCAAAGGCCAGATGTTGTCTTAGCCAATTCAAAGCATGTGGCTCAAAGAATTAAAAAATATTATGGCCGAGAAGCCAAAGTGATTTATCCACCGGTAACGCTTTCGCGGGAGCATCTGGTCCGCGAAAAGCCTCTCGGGTACAGCCATCTCGGAAACACTCGGCCTCATACAACTTATATACAAAATTTATCTCCTGTTTATCAGAATAAACCCTCGCTCCTCGTTCGCCTCGCTAAACGGATACCCCCTCTTTACGGCTCGGCTCGCGAGGTTCCTCAATGGCTATACCCTGCGGGCTTTTCGTTCAGAATTAATACTGTTCACCGAACAACTCTCGCCCGGCTCGCTGATTACTTTTTAATCGTTTCTCAGCTTTACCCGCACAAAAACATTGACTTGGCGGTTGAAGCATTTAAGCATTTGCCGAGCTTGAATTTATTAATAATTGGCGAAGGGCCGGAATACAAAAATTTAAAATCCAAAATTAAAAAATTAAAATTAAGAAATGTAGAATTGTTAGGGTTTGTTTCAGACGAAGATTTGCCGGTTTATTATAAGGGTTGCTTGGCATATCTTATTTGCAATGAAGAGGATTTTGGCATTTCGCCGATAGAAGCAATGTCTTTTGGAAAGCCGGTTTTAGCCTATAAAAAAGGCGGGGCAAAAGAGTCGGTGCTGGAAGGAAAAACCGGTGAATTTTTCGATAAGCTTGAACCTGACTGTTTATCAGAAGCAGTAGAGTTAATCACTGAAAAAATAAAAAACGGCCATTTTAACGAGCTGGCTATAAAAAAACATTCTGAAAAATTCAGTTTTGAACGGTTTAAAAAAGAGGTTTTTGATATTATTAAATTTTTAGATTATAATTTGGCATGATGCGTTATAAAGCTCTAATACCAGCTATTTTAATTTCCTTAATTATCGGTTTTTTTGGCGGAGTAGAATTCCAGAAATTCCAGGAGCCAAGCCGGGGATTAAGAGAATTAATCAACCGCGATTTAGGACAACCCGAGGCGGTTGACTTCAGCTTATTTTGGGATGTTTGGAATCTGGTTCATCAAAGATATGTCGGCCGTTCTGAATTGAATACCCAAGACATGGTTTTGGGGGCGATTAAAGGAATGGTTGAAAGCATCGGTGATCCTTTTACTGTATTTTTAAAGGCTGAAGAAAGTAAAAGACTGCAGGAAGACATAAGCGGAGAGTTTGCCGGTGTCGGGATAGAAATAGGGTTAAGGAAGGGGACTTTAACGGTTATTTCGCCGCTAGATGATACGCCGGCGTCCCGAGCCGGAATCATTGCCGGGGATAAGATTTTAAGCATTGACAGCCAGTCAACCGCCGAAATTACCATCGAGGAAGCAGTTTCAAAGATAAGGGGCCGTCGAGGAACTAAAGTTGTTTTGACTATTTCAAGAAATAAAGACGGGGAAGATGAAACAAAAGATTTTGAATTAGTCAGAGACAAGATAAAAGTCCCGACGGTTAAATGGACCAAGATTGAACCGGATATCGGTCATATTAGACTTTTTAGTTTTAACCAAATAGCTAAAAATGAATTTGATAAGGCTCTTGATGAATTAAAAAAGCAGGGCGCCAGCAAGAAATTAATTTTGGATTTAAGAAACAATCCGGGCGGGCTTTTGGATTTAGCCATAGATATCTCAAGCTACTTTTTAGAGCCGGGTTACGTAGTGGTGATTGAAGACTTTGGCGGTGGTTTAAGAGAAGAACTAAAATCCAAGCCTAATGGCTTTTTAAAAGACGCAAAAGTCGTTATTTTAATCAATAAAGGTTCGGCTTCGGCTTCGGAAATCGTGGCTGGCGCCTTGCACGATAACCTTGGCGTCAAACTAATAGGGGAGACGACGTTCGGGAAAGGCTCGGTTCAGCAGGTTGAACAATTGAGGCTTAAGACGGCTTTGAAAATAACCGTGGCCAAATGGTTGACACCGAAAGGGCGTTCCATTAGCGATCAAGGAATAGAGCCGGATATTAAAATTGAAAGGACCGAAGAGGATGTTAAAAACGACCGCGACCCGCAGCTGGAGAAGGCGATTGAAGTGATAAAAGAACTGTAGAAAGCCTTAATCGGCAATACCCAATTTCTTCTAGTGAGCCTCTTCTTGGAAATGGCGCGGTACTTTGCTTGAATTGCCGACAACTAGGGCGTGTCTACCCCTTTATCCCCTAGCTTGTTACCGGCAATTCTTCGCAAAGATACCGGCCATTTCACAAGACACGCCTCAAATCAGAAATTGGGCATTACCTCATGGCTTTCTACAATTACCTCACGCTTTTCGCTTACTTTATTACAAAAGTTCAGAAATCGGCTATACCCCTCGTTTTCTTTTCCCGAATCCGCTCACAAAACATTCCCGCATTGCTTACTTCAAAAAGAAAAAGGCCACCGCAGCTTACGCTTTGGCGGCCTGGTGGCTTTGGTCTTTTCTGACGATTCGATTTCATCAACCGTTCAAGGAACAACATACATCCTCCTCTATATACAGGCTAGCATTTTGATGAATTCCGACGCAAGGTCGGAGTTCCAACTGATAACGTTGAGTTCCGGTGAGGGTCATTAATTGGCATAAGTATCAAAGACGGGATTTTGACTCAACGTCTCTTAAGAGTCGTAAGAAGCGGACTCTCTCCAAAGCCAGACGATCAAACCGAGGCCGCAGAGAATCACAAACAGAAGTGCCCACGCTGGTAAATTTTCTACCAAGAACCAGATGTAACTTGTGACATCCAGCTTCAGGTAAAGGTAAATTATCAGCAGACTCATTGTGACGGCAACGCCAAGAGGCAGAAATTTCGCTGTTCTCATTTGCTCCTCCTCTATATGCTAAATTACCCGCGCAATTAGTTGAAGCATGGCTTTCTTCCTTGAAAAGGTCTATAAATTTTGTATCATAAAGTTAAGTAGCAATCAAATGCGAAAAGCGCGAGGTGTAGCCATTGTTTGTAAAAACATTAAAAAACCAGCTTGGCGTATCTGATCTTTGAACTTTTGTAAGTTTGTAGCGAGGGGTATAGCCGATTTCTGAACTACCAAGGGAGCAGAAACAAATAACCGAAAGAGAGTGAAAATTTGCCGATGACAAATAGGGTGGAGGGTGCCTTATTTGTCGGCAAATTTTAATGAGGTCAAGTTCTTACTTGCCTATGCCAGGAATTTTTTGGTGCCAAAGAAGTTGGCGATTCTGGCGACCGCTGAAAATTTAAAAGAGATAGATGAATTAAAAAAGAAAAAGGCTTTGACTATTCAAGAGGAGCTTCAGAAAATGAAAGAAGTAGCCGATAGATTAAAAGATTACAGGTTGATTATTGAAACTAAAGCCGACGAAAAAGGAAATTTATACGCGGCAATAATGCCGAAAAAAATAGGCGAAGCTTTGAGGGAGCGGGGGATAGAGGTTAATCCTGACTACCTTGAAATTTTCAATATAATTAAAAAGGTTGGGGTTCACCAAGCTTTATTTAAATATTATGACATTGAGGCTAAATTTGAAGTAGAGACAGTTCGGGTCTAAATAACATTAACAACCGTAGCAATTTTTTTAGAACCGTCAAATTTAGAGAGCTTTTTAGTTTTAAAGTTAATTTTACCTTCTTTGACAGCGTAAATCGTGTCGTCTCCGCCAAGGCGGACGCCAATACCAGGCACATATTTTGTACCCCTTTGCCTGATTATTATATTGCCTGGCCGAACGATCTGATCTCCAAAAAGTTTGACGCCAAGGCGCTGTGAAGCTGATTCACGGGCATTTTTAGACGAACCTTTTTGTTTTGTATGTGCCATAATCTTTAAACTTTAAATATTTAAACTTTTCTTATGTTATCAGAAATTTTAGAAACAATCAAGAAAAACCTATTCCTCATATTTTTAATCGTTTTAATCTCCCTTTTGAGCTTTCAGTTGGGCCGAATTTCAAAAACTTCATTTCAACCTATAAAAATAGAGAAGGCGAGCCTATTAGAAATTCAAAATTTAGGAACTGAAGGTAGAGTAGGGGAGACTGAAAAAAATTTAAAAACAGACTTCAGGACTAAATCGATCCAAGAATTGGATCGATCGCCCGATTCAATAGAGTTTAGGGTGGTAGCAAGTAAAAATTCAAATAAATATCACTTCCTTTGGTGTCCGGGAGCAAAACAGATTAAGGAACAAAATAAAATTTATTTTAATACCGAACAAGAAGCAATCAATGCCGGATATATTTTAGCCGGTAATTGTTCTAAATAGGCTAAAGCCCGTTGGGTTCGCCCGAACACTTCTATAAGAAATGTTATAGGGAGACCCCATTCTTAATTTTTTTAATCCAGAAATCATGTTCCCATTCCCAAAGATTTCTACAAGCCAAGAAGGCTTTAATATCATTTTCAAAACTATCTAACTCTTTAAGTTCAATATCGCCTAAAATCGGCCCCCAAGAATGTTGGCAATTATTGGCTCCGCCTCTAATTTTTATATTTCCGCCTTTTTCTCTTAATTTTGCCCCGCATTTTTGACAGGTTTTAGCCTGATCAATCCGTAAGACCCAACGAGTGGTCGGAAAAATATTATTTTCTCTTACTGCTTCAACGTAAGCCGCGGTTTGCAATCCATAATCGCGATAAATTGAATACGAAGTCTTAATATCCAAAATTCCAAGCCGGCCATTTAGTTTGCCGATGACATCAACTGTGCCGGCATACCAATGATTTTTAGAGACGACTCGTTCCTCAACTTTCATCGGAACGATTTCGTTTTTTTTCTTAAATTCCACAAAGGCGTCAATGGCTGGTTTAATAGAAAAGGGGATAGCCACTGATTTTTCTCCCAATATTGCTTCAATTGTTTCATGGATTAGAGTCCCTTCATCAGCGGATCTTGATTTAATTGATTCAGCCATCGAAAAACTGCCTTGGTCAGCGTAAAACTTATAAAGAGCCGGCTTAGCCTTAATGGAGACGATAGAGGTGACTCGGGGATACCAAACGCCATCTATCTCATATCCAGTTTTTGCTTTGAAGTGTTTTAAATCAGCGTAGAACATTAAAGATGTAGTTTAGCATTATTTTAACAACATCCAAATTTCTAATGTTGATAACAGGGGATTGACCCAAAGTAGTAGTACTCTATGATATATAAAGGTTCGCATAATTATACTTTATCGTATAATCATGGACTTTGACTATATAATCAGCACTTCCCTTTTAATCAAGACTAAAATTGTATTCATGGAAAAAAACCAAAAACCTATCCCCGCTCATATAAATAATTTTTTGGATTGGTTAGACATTGAAAAAGGGTTGTCGTCTAAATCCCAAGAAAGTTACTGTAGGTTTATAAAAAAGTTTTTAGATTGGTTAAAGGTACGTAAGCTGGAAAATTTAAAACCCCACGAGCTCTCCTCCGACCATATTTGGCAGTACAGAGTTTTTTTATCGCGCCACTCCTCTACTTCTAAAAAAATGCCGTTAAAAAAATCCACCCAAAATTATTATTTGATTGCTTTACGTTCTTTGCTTAATTATTTTGCCAACCGCGACATCTTATCTTTGCCGGCCGAAAAAATTAAATTGGCTCACGATAAAGATGAACGGCAAGTCAGGTTTCTGAATTTAGAAAAGTTAGAAAAACTATTTTCTGTCCCGGACATCAATAAGATTCAAGGATTAAGAGACCGGACGATATTTGAGGCATTTTTTTCTACCGGAATGCGTATTTCCGAGCTTACTTCTTTAAATAAAGAACAGGTTAAAATTAGTCCCGGCATTAAAGAATTAGAATTAGCAATTACTGGCAAGGGTGGCCGAGTCAGAACAGTGTATTTCTCCGAGAGAGCGATTCACTGGCTCAAGAAGTATCTAGACACCAGAAAAGACAACGACAAGGCTTTATTTATCAATTATCGTTCTAAAAAAGGAGCTTCAAGGCGATTAACCCCGCGCTATATTGAAAAAATTATGAAAACTTATGTTATGTTGGCCGGGTTGCCTATTTTTACCACCCCTCATGTAATGAGACATTCGTTTGCCACGGATTTATTAAGCCAAGGTGTGGATATAAGGACTCTTCAGGAGTTTTTGGGCCATAAAAACATTTCAGCAACCCAAATTTATACTCACGTGACTAATAAAAGATTAAGAGAAATCCATCGCAAATTTCACAGCGGTAGAAAGTTAACAATATAAGTTTAGCTAATCATTTCTTGTAAACATCACTAAGTCCTTGAAGAATAAAGAAAGCGCCTTACTAAGCGGTAAAATTCTTAAAAAGTATTTCAAGTCAACTAATTGCCTTAAGCAATAACCCCAAAAGCCGGCGATGTTCAGCCCTTTATAATGAAAGTAGGCCCACTTGCCCCCTGCTGGTGCTATCCAGGCATCATAAAATGGCTTATAAGGCCCCATTCTCTGGTTTTTAATGGTTCTAATAATGTTTTCAGCAGCGACATCAGCTTGATCGTGAGCCACATAAGCCATTGCCGGGACTGGTTTTTTGGTTTGAGGGTCAATTAAAGTTGCGCTGTCCCCTATCGCAAAAATATTCTTGTTACTTGTTTCATCTGAATTTTTTGTTTGTAAAAAGTCGTTAATTTCAATTGTCCCTCTTTTTGTCAGTTTTAATCCTAAATTTTCCAAAAGTCTTGAGCCACGGACTCCGCCAGTCCAAATTATTAAATCAAAACCGGTTAGCTCTCCTCCAGCTTTTGTTTTTATGGAGTCGGGCCCGACTTCTTCGACTTGGGAATTAAGCCGAATATTAACGCCGAGTTTTCTAAGCCTTTTTTCAATAGATTTTCTTTGTCTTACGTTTAGCACTGGCAGAATCGCCGGGCCGGCCTCAAACAACTGAATCTGGGTGCATTTTTTATCCAGACTGCAGGCCTTGACGATATTTTTTACGCAACAGGCAAGTTCTGCGGTCAGCTCCACTCCGGTAAATCCCCCACCAATAATCCCGATTTTAATCGGTTCTGCCCGGTTCTCTTTCTGGTAATTATCGTAAATTTCCCTGATTTTTTTAAAAATCCCGATGGCGTCGTCTATGGCTTTAAAATTAAAGGCATAATCTTGAACTCCGGGAATCCCGTAAAATTCAGTTTCCCCGCCAAGGGCAATAATTAAATAATCAAAATCGAGTTTGTTTCCGGCGCCGGTATTTACAAACCTTTTCCTTAAGTTTACTTCTTTTATTTCTGTTTGGACAAAATCTATTTTTTTGTTTTCTAATGTTTCGCTAAGGGGTATCGCAACCGAGCCTCTTAAGTATTTCGCAAAACCATCTTCAATTAGCCCATAAACCGTGGCTACTTCGTAAAGTGACGGCATGAAAAGGTGAAAATTATTCCGATCAACCAAGGTAATTTTCCAGCCTGCGGCTGGTCCGCCGGAGGCGGAAAAGTTCCTTTTGAGTTTTTTCTCCAACTTTAAAGCAGCGCTAACTCCGCCAAAACCAGCCCCCAAGATAAGGATATTTGTCATATTCAGATATAATCCAAAGGATTTAAGCTTCCGTCAAAATAGTTAAAATAAACTTGGCCTGTTTTCGGACCAATAAAAGTAAAAAATTCATGATACAAACTTAAATGCAGATGAGAACCAGTGACAAAGCCAGTTGCTCCTTCGTAGCCTATAACCGTATCTTGGTCAACTCTTTCTCCTGTCAGAACCAATGCTGGATCTCTCATGTGGCCGTAGACGCTGACTAAATCATTATCGTGTCTTATGGCGAGCCAATTGCCGCCGGCATTATTAAATCCTTTTGCTAAAACTACTCCTTGGCCGATTGATTTTATCTCTGAACCAGGCCCGCCAGTCATATCGATGCCATTATGAGGAGCGCCTCCGTAAGCTCCTCTTTTAGCAAAGCTAGTATATCCATATCCCTGGGTTATTATATAATCATCCAGAGGTATTTTATAGAGCTTGGCTTTAGGCGGGACTGACGCGGCTTTTACCATGACTATGTAAATACCTTGTTTTCGGGCCTCTGTTTCAAATACTTGCAGTTCTTGATAAAATTCGGCTTTTTTCTTTTCGACTTCAGTCAGAAGCTGTTGGAATTTTTGTTCCTGGCCTTTTGTTTTAACTAACAGGTCATTTTTAGTTAATTGAGTTGTTTCAGAAGCAATTTTTTGGTTTTGGCGCCTGGTGTTCAGGGTTACCATTTCCAGTTTCTTAGTTTCAGCCGCCTCTTTTCGGCTATCGAGTTCTTTTTTAAGTTCAATAAAACTCGTAAGGTTTAAGGCTAATTGCCCTTGCAGATTATTTATATGTTCGAGGTGACTAAAAAAGTCAGAAATTTTGGGATTGGCCAGGAGTATAAACGCAAAATCTTGTTTTTCGTTGTTGTCTAGCTGTCTTAATAGCTCTGAAATTGATTTTTTATTTTTATCTATTTTACTTTCGGTTTGAGCGATTTCCACATTTAAATCTTTAATTTCAAGATTAGTCAGCTCTATTCTCCGGTTGGTGGTCAGTATATCAATTTGTAATTTGGCAATCCGGTTCTCTAAAATTGCCAATTCTTTTTTTAAAGTTGTGCCTTCGGCTTGTTTTTTAGTTATCTGTTTTTTGTATTCAGATGACTGTTTTTCGAGTTCCTGGATCTGCTGTCTTATTTCAAGGATTTTATCGTCCCGATTTTGTTCAACGCTTTGCGTTGACAACAAAATCGAGGATCCTCGATACTCTGTATCGGGACTATTATTTTCTTGGGCAGAAACGATTAAACAATTGGCGAAAAAGTAAACCAGACCAAAAATATTAATTAAAAGCGATCGCTTTTTATTAATAGTCATTCGATTATGGCTTTTTCTATTCTTTTTAGAATAATTTCTTTTGGTAGAACCCCCAATAAATCAACCGGATCTGGCGAACCTTGCTTTCCGGTCAGAGCCACCCGTAACGGCCAATAAACCGCTCCCCTGTCTCCATTAAATTTATCTTTGGCTAAATCATCTAATTTTTTTCTGATGTAATCTTTATCAAAAATTTCCCAGTCAATTGGTTCAAGAGTTTCTTTAACTAAAGTGAGCGCTTTTTTAGTATCCTCGCCGGGCATATTTTTTTTACCCGCCTGCTTGTCCGCCAAAGCTTTAGCGTCGGCGGAAGCTTTAGCGTAGGAGGGCCAATTTAAGAGTCCCCTATCGTATTTTGGCTCTCTGAAAAAGTAATCAAAATTTTTTATGTCAGATAACTTTTCCATTCTTTCTGTCATAAGATGCTGGATTTTGTCCAAGTAGTCGTCTTTTACCCAGTTAAATTGTTGCTTCGCAACACCGCCTTTGGCGGATTTAACGGGGTGAATATCATTTACCCCAAGTTCTTTAATGATGAACGGCATGATTGCTGCCCTGAATTGTTCAGGCGGCAACTGATGGATATAATAGCCGCTCATCCAGTTTAGTTTTTTTATATCAAAAACCGCTGGAGATTTTTGGACATTTTTTAAATCAAATGAAGAGATTAATTCGTCAATGTAATAAATATCTTCTGGCTTTTTGTTTTGATCGTTTGGATTTTGGATTTTGGATTTTGGATTTTTATTTGGCCTCCATCCCAAAAGCGCCATAAAATTAACTAAAGCTTCGGTTAGATAACCATCTTCGCGGTATTCACCGATTGCCGTGGCCCCGTGCCTTTTTGAAAGCTTTGTCCGGTCCGGCCCCAGAATCAAAGGCAGATGGGCGTACCAGAGCGGTTTAATTCCGAGCGCTTCTTGAATCAAAATCTGTTTTGGCGTATTTGAAATATGGTCTTCTCCTCTGATAACATGAGAGATTTTCGTTTCATGGTCATCAACTACTACGGCAAAATTATATAACGGCGTGTCCAAATCTTTTGCCAAACTTAAGTCCCCTATCAATTTTTCCTGCCACTCAACTGTTCCGCGGATAATGTCGTTGAAATGAATAGTTCGTGTTGAATTCTCATTGACTTTCAGTCGGATTATGCCGTTTTTGTTTTGAAACTTGAAACTTGAAACTTGAAACTTGTGTTCGCAGACATGGCGCGGGGCTTCTTTTTTTTTCATTTGCTCTTTTTTTTCGGTTTCCAACTCCTCAACCGAGTGATAGCACCAAAACGCCTTGTCCTCGTCTAAAAGTTTCTGAAGGTGTTTTTTATAAATATCTAATCGTTCGCTTTGCCTGTAAAATTCATCCCATTCTAAATTAAGCCAATCCAAAGAATCTTTAATATCTTCTTCAAATTTTGGGCTTGAGCGTTCTAAGTCTGTGTCCTCAATTCTTAAAACAAAAATTCCGCCGTTTTTCCGGGCAAATAGCCAGTTAAAAAGCGCAGTCCGGGCAGTTCCGATATGCAAAGGCCCGGTCGGCGAAGGCGCTATTCTGACTCTGATTTCGTTGGACACATATAAATTTTAACTGAGTAAATTGATAAAGCCAACATTGACTACTGGTATTAGCTATGTTAAGGTGCAAAAAATCAAGTCAATCTCGGCTTGATGAATTGGACCTTGAGATGGAGAATTACCGATGCCAAAGACGTATCAGCCTGCTGGCGTCGGTATGACGCCAAGCAAAACTAAACTCGGAAAGTTCATCAGAGTTCGCCGACTTGAGCTCAATCTTCGGCAAGTTCCGCTGTCCAAATTGATTGGTGTTGGTGGAAATAACATCGGCATGATTGAGACTGGAAAGCGGAAATATCTCAACGATTCCCAACTTGTCCGGCTTGCTAAAGCACTTCAGTGCGACGTGGAGGAACTGCGCAAGCGCATGCCGGTCAAGCATATCGCACAACCGAATACGGAATTGGGGAAACTCATCCGTTCTCGGCGTGAAGAACTCGGTCTGACGCTTAAAGGCTTTGCCAAAAAGATGAGGATGACCCCTCAACAGGCAAAGCGCTTGGAAGTTAAGAAAAGCCCTCAGATCACCTACTATTCCTTAGTTACAAAACTGGCGAAAGTTCTGAATCTGGAGCCGTCAGCTCTAATCAGGTTTGTTCGTGGAGCTAGAAAGTCTACTGCCAGCGAACTCGGCCTGTTAATACGAAATCGCCGGAAAGAGCTGGTGATGAGTATTAGTCAGCTCGCTGGAAAACTGGACGTCAGCCGGCAGTATGTCAATCGCGTCGAGTTTGGGCAGTGTTCTTTGAGTGAGAACGATGACATGATTGAGCGGCTTGCCAAAGTTCTCAAACTCGATGTAAACAACCTGCAAGCTGTCAGACCAATAAGGAAGCGGATGGATACTGTCAACCCCTTAGGCGAATTTCTGGCCGCGAAGCGATTGGAACTTCGTTTGACCCAGCGAGAGATCGCCGAACGTGTGGATATTCATTGCAACGCTGTCTCTCGTATCGAGAGAGGATGGTTCCATCCGAATCCCAACTTGCTCGACAAACTTGCCAAAGTGCTGGACTGTCAAGTCCCGCCGGAGCTAATTCCTCCGCCGCGAGAGCATGGCAACAGCCACAAGCCCCGCGGATCAGGAACTAGAACCTTCCAATGACTCGGCTCATTTCCACGGGCCTGCACTTCTTCGGAGTTGCAGGCTCTTTTCATCGAATTAAAACTTTCCCAGGTTGTCTAAAATAACAATTTTGATATATATGGATAAGAATCCATATAATTATAATGATTAGAGTATTTACAGGGCCGACGAGAATCGGTAAAGAGTTACATAAAATCAAAGAAAGATTAGAAGGAGGAAAGTCCCGATCGCATTTTGCGATTGGGGATCCCCGATATCGCAAAGCGATATCGGGACCGGAACGCGGGATTCACGGACCAATGCACGCCTTAGCCAAAGAGATTTCAGAAACATTCGGCGAACCGAAAAAATTCGCCATGTATCTCGGAATAATAAAGAATATCGGCTTAAGGAAAGCTTATTGGATATTTTCAAAAATAAAGCAGTCGAAAGACGTAAAAACGCCCGGGAAACTTTTTGTTTATGAATCTTCTTATCATAAAAAAGCCAAACGAGATACTAAGTAAGAAACTCGAAAGCGTAAAGGAAATAACTCCTCAAATAAAGAAGCTTATTTTGAATATGAGGAAAGTTATGAAAGAAGCCAGTGGTGTTGGCTTAGCGGCTAATCAGGTCGGTCAAGATATGCAATTTTTTATTATTGATGAGAATTTAGCCAAAGAATACAGTGCGCCAAGCGTTTATATAAATCCCGAAGTTAAGTCCTACTCAAAAGACGAAGAAGAATTAGAAGAAGGGTGTTTAAGCATTCCGGAAACTTGGCTCAAGATTAGAAGGTATAAGAAAGTGAAAGTTAAGACAGTGGATGAGACCGGGAAGAAGTTCAAGTTTATCGCTAAAGGAATTCTAGCTCGGGTTTTACAGGGCAGGACTTTTTCGGGAAACCGGCTATACCCCTCGCTTGAACTTTCATTTTTACAAAAAGAAAAAGGCGCACGGACCCGTAGGTCGTGCGCCTGGTGAAACTTGACGAGAAAGGAGCCGACTGGACTAGGAGGTGGCGGTTTCCACTTGTTCCTTGGCCTTTTTCTCTTCTTCTTTCTTCTCGGCTTCCTGCTTCTCTTCGAGAAGACCGACCGGGATGTTGAGTGTCTGGAGACTTTCCAGATCGCCCAGACCGACGACCAAATGTCCGTCCCAAGGACCCAGTACTCGTTCTTGCCAGGCCGCGAGGATTTCGTCGTGACCCTTCGGAATCTTGGTCTCGTTGATGAGCATTCCTAGGCACATCATGTCGCTGTATGAGGCGCAACGGATGGCTTCAACGATTGATTCGTGGAACGGACGCCGCTGCTTCGCTGACTGTTCTGTCATAAAAAGAGCTCCTTGAATATAGATTGGTCTTTCCCAACCTAATTTTGTACTATATATCTATTAACTATTTCTGTCAACGGCGGATTTTTGAGTTAAGTTTTAATATAAAATAAGCCGCAAGCCTATTGTAAAATTAAGAAAGCCCGCAGGGTATTGTTGTTGAGGAACCTCATGAGCCGAGCCGTATAGAGAAAACATTCTTTGTAGCGAGGCGATTGAGGAGCGAGGGTTTATTCTGATAAACACTGCTGTCCAACCAATATAACTACCTCTTGCGAGGCCGAGCGTTTCCGAAACAATTATACCCGAGAGGCTTTCTTCTAAATATTTAGACTTAGCTATAATGAAACTAATTTTCTTTGGCACATCTGACTTCTCAAGGCCGGTTTTTGAGGCTCTAAAAAAAAAGGGCCACTCCCCTATTTTGTGGAATTTAGAAAACTCTTTTCAAGATTTTAAAAATTTAAAGCCGGACATCTGCGTTGTCGCCGCTTATGGAAAAATCATTCCAAAAGAATGGCTTGAAGTTCCGAAATACGGATTTCTGAATGTTCATCCCTCGCTTTTACCAAAATACCGCGGTGCCTCCCCTATCCAAACAACAATTCTAAATGGCGATGCAGAAACTGGCGTCACGATAATCTTAATGGATGAGAAAGTAGACCATGGACCAATAATAGCAAAATCCAAAATCCAAATTTCAAAATCAAAAAATTACAGACAGTTAGAAAGAGAACTGGCTGAACTAGGAGCCGAGTTACTTATTGAGATTTTACCGAAATGGACTAATGGCAAGATAAAACCAAAAGAACAAAATCACAGCGGAGCGACTTACACGAAAAAGTTTTCGTGGATAGACGGAAAAATAGATTGGTCAAAACCTGCTGTAGAAATTGACCGTCAAATTAGGGCTTTGAATCCCGAACCCGGAACGTGGACTTTATGGAAAAGTAGAGTATTGAAGATTTTCAATGTCCAGACAGTAAAATCAAAACTTTCAGAAGCTCCTGGCCGGGTGATGAATATAGAAAACCAGATTTTAGTAAAATGCGGCTTAGATGTCCTGATTCTGAAAGAAATCCAACTCGAAGGGAGAAAGTTGCTCTCAATAAAAGATTTTATCAATGGGCATAAAGATTTTATCGGCTCCGAATTGACTTAATACTACTTTCTACTTACTATTTACTAAATTCTATGCTCGGTATGAACGATTTAAGAATCGGAACTTTTTTTATTGTAGAAGGGCAACCTTTCGAGGTTTTGTTTTCTCAGCATTTGAAGATGCAGCAGCGCCGGCCCGTAATGCAGACTAAGATAAAAAACCTTATTACTGGTAAAATTGTTGAAAGGAATTTTCAGCAGTCTGATTACTTTGAAGAAGCTGACATTCAGAAAAAAGAAGTAAAGTTTTTATACTCGCATCGGGATGAATTTTGGTTTTCAGAAACAGATGACTCATCTAAGAGGTTTAAACTGGGCAATGATATAATCGGCGAGGCATCCAAATTTTTAAAACCGAATACGATTATCACTTCCCTACTCTTCAATAGCCAAATTATAAATATAAAATTGCCTGTAAAAATGGATTTCAAAGTGGTTGAAGCTCCACCATCAACCCGAGGCAATACTGCTCAAGGAGGGACCAAGCAAGTTAAGCTTGAAACCGGCGCCATGGTAGACGCACCTCTTTTTATCAATGAGGGAGATATTATTCGGATTAATACTCAAACTGGAGAATACGCAGAAAGAGTTGAAAAAAGATAGCTCAAATCAGAAATTGATATTGCCTCACGGCTTTCTTATATTTTAACAAAAGGAAAAGGCGCTGGATTTCTCCAATTTTGGTGAGATTTGATGTTGTGAAATTCCTTTGATATTGTTAAATGTAGCATCTTTCTGCATGAGGCAGGAGGGATTGATCAAGGAGTATAGGGATGAAACTCAAGAATGCGTATAACGCGGTAGGTCTTGCGTGCCTCGTTGGTGCAATGGTCTTCGAGATTGTTTTTTTCAACAATCTCTTCTCGCACGGCTTTACGTCTGCTGCGGCTGGAGCAGGGACGGGATTCGTTGTTTCCATCTTGGTAACGTTTGTTTGCATGAGATGGGCATACGGGGCAGCTTCCTTCAGGAGGATATATGCCGTAGAGCCGCCGAATGTGTTTGAAAACCGAGAAATTGAAGGTGTGCCGATTCGCGACGCGATCCAAAATATAGTGGACGCGAGAATGGACGAACTGAGTCGCTCTTTGTCACAAATGACGTGAAGCGCTTCTTAACGCGGCGTCCCACTAAGAAGTTCCTTCTAAGCACGTTGAGGCCCCGACTTTTTACGGGGCCTCTTACATTATTTTTTTAGACTGCGCCGGCGAAGCCCGAAAAAAAAGTTTTTAAAATAACGAAAAGCCCGCAGGGTATAGCCATTGAGGAACATCCGGAGCCGAGCCGTTAAGAGAAGATAAGATAGGTAGCGAGGCGATGGATGAGCGAGGGTTTATTCTGATAAACAGGAAATAAGAGAATTATTAAAGTTGTATGAGGCCGAGCGTTTCCTTAATGGCTGTACCCGAGAGGCTTTTTGCACGGCATCACTCCTTTCTTCTCCGCAAAACCGCTAATCCTACTATTCCAGCTAGCGCCCACCAGAATTGGGCGGTTTCTGTTTTAAAATAGGCAAAAATCGGATGATCCAGTTTGGCCAAAATTTCAGCCGGCAGTAAAACCGTGATACGACTCACAAAAACCCCAAGGATTAAAACGCTCAAAAAACAAGAACCAAAAAATAAGAGGTTGGTTTAGAGAGGTTTTCTAAAATGTTGGCGAAGTTGTCTAATATCAATCTTAATATTATTATAGAATAAACATAATGATAGTCAAAAAACTCAAGAAGATCTGGCGGTTTTTCGGTCCTGGTTTTATTACCGGAGCCGTGGATGATGACCCTGTTGGGATTGCCACTTATGCCATCGCTGGTTCAAAACTTGGTTTCTCTTCTCTTTGGACTGCTTTTTTCACCTATCCTTTGATGACCGCGGTTCAGGAAATGTGCGCGAGAATAGGGATTATTACCAAAATGGGTCTTGCTGGCGTACTCAAAAAGCATTACCCATTTTTATTTTTGGTTTTGGTGGCCCTTTTGATGGTCTCGGCCAATATCTTGAATATCGGGGCCGACATTTCAGGAATGAGCGCGACAACTAATCTTTTGATTCCATGGGTACCAGAAAAAGCTTTAGCTCTGGTTTATTCTTTATTAATAGTTTATCTTATGATTTTTTTGAATTTTAAAAAATTAATCAAGTATTTTAAATGGCTTTCTCTCACCCTTCTTTTTTATATGGCGGCGGCGCTTTTTGTCCCTCATGACTGGACCGAAGTTTTAAAATATATAATTACCCCAAAATTAACCTTGAATAAAGAGACAATTTCTTTAATCATTGCGGTCTTTGGCACGACTATTTCCCCTTATCTTTTCTTTTGGCAGACGACTGAAGAAGCAATTGAAGAAAAAAATCACCATCATGAGCATTGGCATATCCATGACGAAAAGCTTAAAAAAGAAATAACTCATATGGAAGAAGACGTCTCTCTGGGAATGTTTTTTTCAAATTTAATAATGTTTTTTGTAATGATGCTGGCGGCGACTTTGTTTTTCGGGCAGGGGGTAAGCATCACTACTATTAATGAATTGTCCAAATTACTGAAGCCGCTCCTTGGTTCTTTGGGGCAATGGATTTTTACCTTTGGAATTGTTGGCACCGGCCTTTTAGTAATTCCGGTTTTAGCGGCAAGTTCGGCCTACATCTTGGCTGAAACATTTGGCTGGAAAGAGGGACTGGAGAAAAAATTCCATCGGGCGAAAGAATTTTATTTAGTGATTATCCTTTCAACTCTTCTGGCTCTATTAATGAACTATTTTAATTTTAATCCCGTTAAACTTCTTTTTTATACCGCCTTATTCCATGGAATAATTTCGCCTTTCCTGATTTTGACTATTCTTTCTATTTCTAATAATAAAAAAGTGATGGGCACTTACGTGAATTCAAGTCTAAGTAATATATTGGGATTTGGAGCCTTTATGATAATGGCCGTGGCTGTAATTTTATATTTCATCTTATGATTAAGTTTTTAAATACCCTATCCGGGCAAAAAGAAGAATTTATTCCGATAAAAAACAAAAAAGTCGGTATTTTTGTCTGCGGGCCGACGGTTTACGACTGGCCCCACATCGGCCACGCTCGGACTTACGTTATTTTTGACGTTATCGTTAAATACCTGCGCTACAAGGGCTATAAAGTTAAATTTGTGATGAATATTACTGACATTGACGATAAAATAATTGACCGGGCAAAAGAAGAAAAGAAAACATGGAAAGAGGTAGCCGAGTTTTACGAAAAGGATTTTATGAAAGACATTGCAGAGTTAGGCATTAACAGCGTCGATAAATTCGCCAGAGCCACCGAACACACCGAACAAATCATTAAACAAATAAAAGTTCTTATTGAAAAAGGTTATGCTTATCAAACTGAAGATGGAATCTATTTTGACATTTCAAAATTTGATGATTACGGCAAACTTTCCAAAAGAACTGTTGAGCAGGCCGAAGACGCTGTTTCAAGAATTGACGAATCAATAAATAAAAGAAATAAAGGCGATTTTGTTTTATGGCGGTTGTCAAAAGAGGGTGAACCAGCGTGGGATTTTGAAACAGGAATAACTAATTCGGCGGGCCGGCCTGGCTGGCATATCGAGGATACAGCCATTTCTGAAAAATATCTTGGCCAGCAATATGAAATCCATGGCGGCGGCCAAGATTTAATATTCCCCCATCATGAAGCTGAAATCGCCCAAGCCGAAGCCGCTTCAGGGGAAAAGCCTTTCGTAAAATACTGGCTTCATTCTGGTTTTCTTACTATTAACGGCCAAAAAATGTCAAAATCTCTTAAAAATTTTATAACCATCAAGGATATTTTAAAAGGATACTTGCCAGAAGCAGTAAGATTTATGATTTTAAGCACCCATTACCGCTCCCCTATTGATTACAAAGAAGACTTGATTAAACAATCAGAAGCCGGAATTCAAAGAGTTTTGGAATTAGTCAACAAGCTTGAGTTGATAAAAAAATCAGGCCCTGAAGAAAAAAAAGTAGAGATCGACGAGATTATAAAGAATGTCCAAATGGAATTTAATGCCAAAATGGACGATGATTTTAATACTCCCGAAGCAGTGGCAGCTTTATTTAATTTCATCAGAATAGTAAACAGTTTTATTGATAATCAAAATTTAGACAGAAAATCAGCTGAAAAAGCTATTGGGGTTTTAAAAGAAATAGACGAGGTCTTTGGAATTCTTCCTAAAAAAGAATCCGGAATACCGGAAAAAATCTTTGAATTAGTCCAAAATCGCGAGAAGTTAAGAAAAGAAAAAGCTTGGCTTGAAGCTGATAAAGTCAGGGATGAAGTTAAATCTCTTGGTTATTCCATTGAAGACACGCCCTATGGGCCGTTAGTTAAGAAGTCTTAGCGAAAACCTTCCCTCGGTATATGTCTTCGGGAACCGCTCGTCCAGCCCAGCGAGCGGGACTCGCTGTACTTACGACCTCGCAAAGTCAAGACTCGTTCTGCTTCGCAGAACTTTAAACAATCTTGACTTACCCTGCTGCTCGGTCTCCAGAACTTCCCGAGAGACATATCCCTCGCGGTTTTCGCTAATCTACCTTTCCCAAAGTGAAGGGTATTAATTCAAAACGAAAAGCCCGCAGGGCACAGCCATTAGTTTCACTCCGGCCGCAGGGGTATAATCAATTTCTGAGCCTGGGGAGTCGTCTTAGAAAATAGCCGGTATCTTTATGAAGAATTGCCGATGACAAATCTATGGTGGAGGTACCCTGATTTGTCGGCAATTCGAATAAAGTGCCGCGCTATTTTCAAGAAGGGGCACCAAACGAAGAAATTGATTGTACCCCGAGAGACGGTTCCGAGATGGCTGTGCCCGAGAGGCTTTTCAAATAATTCTCAACACTCTATCCCCTACTAAAAGTAAGTAGTAAGTAGTAAGTAGTAAGTAGTATGAATCAGATCGATAAATTGCCGCCGCAAAATCTTGAAGCTGAAAAATCCGTCCTCGGCTCTATTTTAATTGACAAAGATTCTTTAGAAAAAGTAATAGATATCTTAAGGCCCGATGATTTTTACGGCCGCCAGCACCAGCTAATTTTTGGAGCGATGGTCAGTCTTTTAGAAAAAAATGAACCGATAGATATTTTAACCGTGACTAATAAGCTTGAAGAATTCAAAGACCTGGAAAATGCCGGCGGGGCCGCTTATCTAACTTCTTTACTGGGCGTCACCCCGACTTCAGCTCATATTTTAAATTACGGGAAAATAGTTCAGCGGAAGAAAATTTTAAGAGACCTGATTGATTCGGCTCATAAAATTGTCAGCCTTGGCCATCAGGAAGAAGAAACTATCGAAAGAATCCTGGACCAGGCCGAGCAAAAGCTTTTTGCCGTTTCCCAGCGGTCAATCTCCCAAGAATTCTTAGCTTTAAAAGAAGGACTTCAGGAGGCTTTTGAACGGTTAGAGAGGCTTCATAAAGGCGATGGCGCTTTGCGGGGCCTTTCAACTGGCTTTGTTGATTTAGATAATATCCTGGCTGGATTGCAACGTTCTGATTTGATTATTGTTGGTGCAAGGCCGTCCCTTGGCAAAACTACTTTGGCTTTGGATATGGCCAGAAATGTTGCCAGAAAAGAAAATATTGGAGTCGGTATTTTTAGTTTGGAAATGTCAAAAGATCAGGTGATAGATAGAATCTTGGCCTCCGAAGCCGGGATCGGTCTTTGGAAAATGAGGACTGGACATCTTTCGAGCGCCGGCGATTTTAATGATTTCTCAAAAATTTCAATTGCCTTAAACAACCTGTCTCAAGTTCCGATTTTCGTTGACGATACCCCATCCCCTACTATTTTGCAGATAAGAGCGATGGCGAGACGCTTGAGGTCAAAAAATAATTTAGGTCTTTTAGTAATTGACTATCTTCAATTAGTCCAGCCTAGATCCGACATTGATGGCTATGTTCAGCAGGTAACTGATGTGGCGAATTCTTTAAAAGGATTAGCTCGTGAGCTGAATATTCCGGTTATTGCCGTTTCCCAGTTATCAAGAGCAGTGGAAGCAAGGCCAGACCAAAGGCCAAGACTTTCTGATTTAAGAGAGTCTGGCGGGATTGAGCAGGCCGCGGATTTGGTGATGTTTATTCATCGGGAAGATAAAGTCAGACGGGATTCTGATCGAAAAAACATTGCTGAAATAATCATTGCCAAGCACCGCAACGGCCCCACCGGCGTAATTGAGCTTTACTTTGACGAAGAAGAGGTGAGTTTTAAGAACTTAGCGAAAAATATTTAGAAACCCTGAATCGGGTGTAATCAATTTCTTCGTTTGGTGCCCCTTCTTGAAAATAGCACGTCACTTTGCTCGAATTGCCGATAACTAGGGCGTGTCTACCCCTTTATCCCCTAGCTTATAAGCGGCAATTCTTCGCAAAGATACCGGCTATTTTCTAAGACGACTCCCCACGCTCAGAAATTGATTACACCTTTATTTATAATAAAACTAATGGCTAAAAGAAAAAAATCAAAAAACGGCTCTCCGGAAATTGGAGCAATATCCGAATACTTTGAAGATCAAGTAAAAGTAATAGCCGAGCATATCCTAAGTATAAATAAGAAACTTGGGAAACTTGAGGCTATTGAAGAAGCGATAATGTTAACACAAGAAAATATGGAGATTATGAAAATGGATATGGAGTTTATTAAACACGGATTTAAGATAAAAGTAGATATTGACGAGTTCGCCGTTCTGGAAAAAAGAGTTTCCAAATTAGAAAGCCGTTTATAAGTTTTGAAAAATAAAGCTTTCCTCGGCTATACCCCTCGCCGATCTTTTTTTTCAAATTTACGTTTTAACATACTATAGCATATTAAGCCGAGCGTTTCCGAAATGGCTATACCCGAGAGGCTTTTCGCCTTAAGAAATACTTAAAATCTCAACTTCGGTAAAGAACTGCCTGTGGCCCTTTTTCTTTTTGTAGCGGGTCTTATGCATAAAGCGGAAAACAATTTTTTTCTCTCCCCTGCCCTGCTTTAAAACCTTTGCCCTGACTTTTATTCCTTCAAGATATGGCTGGCCGATTTTAATTTCCTTGCCGTTGGCAAAAAGTAAAACTTCATTAAATTCAAATTCGTCGCCTTCATTTTGGTTTAGTTTTTCTATCTTTAATTTTTGACCCTCGGAAACAATATATTGTTTCCCGCCAGTTTTTATTATAGCGATATTCATAGCGACCCCAATGGGATTCGAACCCATATTGCCGGAATGAGAATCCGACGTCCTAAACCATTAGACGATGGGGCCTTCGGCAAGTCCTCGATTGCTTTCTGGAAGATGATTTTCTCCTTTTACCTAGTAAATAACCCAAGATAAAAACTAAAGCGCCAAAAGGTATAGTTTGTCCTGAAATCCCGTCAAAAATATTGGCTAAGAAATTATTCCCTGCTCCGGCTTCTTCTCCCTTCACCGAAAACTTGGCAAAAACCGGGTCGCTATAAACGCCATTAGAATCAATGGCATGAACCCACCAGTTATAAGTATTGCCGGATTTAACCGGAACCTTTATTGAAGTCGAATCAAAATTATTCAAACAAAGGTAATGCGGGTTATTTGGGCAATTATTTCTTGAGTTTCTTTCGTCGGTTTTAATTCCTGGCTCTAGCCGAGCTGAGCTCGGCTCTAGCCGGACAGCATAAAACTTGGCTCCTTTGACTGAATCCCAAGATAAATTTATTTCTTCAGTGTCATTTGAGAATTCGTCGCCATTTGGTTTTAAGTTTGTCGGGGCCGCCAATTTTAATATTTTGATTGCAGGTGAAACTGAACCATCCGAAATAACCTGAACCGAACAAGTAGCTGAAGCAGTCTTCCCGACTGCATCAGTAATAGTCAGTTGAGCAGTTTTAGTTCCGGCTGTTCCAAAAGACAGCCGGACTGTTTGGGTATTTCCTGAAACATCGCCGCTCCATCTATAAGTTATCGGCTCGGTTCCGTAGCTTTGAGCGCCGGCAAAAATAATAGTCTGACCAACTGAAGCTTTAGCCGGATTAGTAACACAAGCGGTATTAAACTGGCTGTTTGGCCGAATAAACGGAGTAATCGGAGTAGAACCAGACGGGTTTACAAATATGACTTGGGTATCAGAAGCGTATTCACCTGAACTATTATTACAACGCAAAGTATAGCTAACCGTTGTTGAAGGAAAAACGGTTTCGCTTCCAAACGGCGGTCTAAGTCCAGACCAATAGCCCGATGCTTCACAGGACACAGCATTAGTTGAACTCCAGATTAAAGTAGTTGACTCCCCCCGGAAAATTGATTCTGGATTAGCAGTTACATTAACGCTTACAAGAGAACTCGATGTTTCACCCACCTGGACCCTCACTTGAGCAACGTTTGAATAACCAGAGACATTACTGCAAGTGATAAAATAAGTGGCGGTTTCAGAAGGAGTTATTGTTTCATTCCCTGAAATAGCTCTGATTCCATACCAAGGGCTTTGAGCATTGCTATGAGCAACACAGCCATCGGTATTGGTTGAATTCCAGTTTAAATTAATTTTTTCGCCTTTGTTTACACTGGTAAGGTTGGAACTAATACTTACTGAAACCGGTCCGGTAGCCGCAAAACTGTTACTTGGAATAAAGTTAAAAAGGCCGTAGATTAAAAAGGCCAGAATAATTATAAATATCTTATTTTTTGAGGTTTTCATAGGGGTTTTTAAGCTTTTTTAGTATATCACTGGAAAAAGACTTTGTCAAATTCTAGTCGACCCCCTAAATAATTTTTTAGTTAATTTAATTGTCTGCTATTATCGTTGTATGCTATTATTATTTTTATGAAAAACTCACTAACTTTAATTATTGTAGTTATTTTATTGGTTGTTTCTGGAATATTTTTGTTCGGTCGTCAAAGCAACGGGCCAGAAGTATTGCCATCACCTACTCCTACTCCAAACACAAACTCAACAGTCTCGCCCCAAATAACTCCAACTCCGACAGCAATTCAAACTCCTCAAAGTTCAGTCAAAGAATTTAGAATAACTGGTTCGCCCTTTAAATTCGACGTAAAAGAAATAAAAGTTAAAAAAGGCGACCGAGTAAGAATTGTTTTCAGAAATGCGGAGGGAATGCATGACTGGGTAATTGATGAATTTAATGCCAGAACTAAACAGCTTCAGGCTGAACAACAAGAGACGATTGAATTTATTGCTGATAAAAAGGGCCAGTTCCAGTATTACTGTTCGGTCGGGACTCACAGGCAAATGGGCATGTGGGGCGCTCTAATAGTTGAATAAACTAAAAATATTAAGCGCGCCTAATTTATTTTTCTTGAGACAACTCGTTGTATAAATTCTCAAATTTATATTGGAGAAAATACCATCGGTAAAGGGCCCAGCCGATTGGCATTGGAAGCCAAAATGTAAATGCTCTTAGAAGCAAGGTCATCGCTAAGGCTGGCCCGGCGGCTAAACCAAAAGATATTAAAATCAAAGTCATACTGCCTTCAAATACGCCCAAAGATCCGGGAACGAAAGTAGCCATACTTATAAATCTCACTAATGAAAAAACAATGAAGGCCAGCCGAAATCCGATAGGATGGCCGATGGCAAAAGAAATAAAGTAAAGAGTAGTGATATGGGCGAAAATAATCATGCACTGCCATAAAAAAGCCATCCAGAAGCTTTTCGCTTTTTTTTGCAGCATCTTGAAATTTAAAGAACTCCTGAATTGATCGAAGATCACTTCGGCATGTTTGCTGTGATCGATAGCATCTTCATCTTTAAGCTTCCTTTTTTTCTCAAAATGTCGATGGAGCCAATTAGTTATCCATCTGGCTAAACCGCTTCTTTTGCGCCTCTGGATCAAAAAGAAAACAGAAACAACGATAACAGCTGAAAAAGAAAAAAAATAAATTACATACCTTAGTTGAGGAACATTAGCGATGGCTCCGCCTTTTAAAATAATTGCCGAAGAAGCGATAAAAAACGAACCCGTAGCCATCCACAGAGTCATTATTTCAAGAAAAGCCCGGCCCATCCCTTCAGCTACGCTAAGCCCGTATTTTTTTAAATACTGAATAAAAAAGACTTGGCCGGAGAGGCCGGCTGAAGGCAGGGCTTGGTTCAAAAATTGAACCACAAAAGACATCGGGTAAAGTTCTCCAGGCTTCACTTCTAAATCTTTAATCCTTAATACATCACGATAATTTAAAGCCTGGAAATAATAGACAAAAAGCTGGATTAAGATTATGGCTGCTAACCACCCAAGGTTAGATCCGGCAAAAATTTCTCCAATTAGCTTAAGCTCGGAAAATCTAAAGTAAATGATCACCAAAACAGCCAGAGTAATTAAATAGAATAAAAACTGCCCGAGATTTATACGAGGTGCTGAACCGGCCCAATTATTGCTATTTTCGTTTTTTTTTGATGTAGCCACTGTAGCTACAAATAGTTTAGGAGTTTTTTAAGACTTTATCCAGTTTGGCGTCCCATTGTATTGCTTTAATAACATTTTGTATATAGAATTAATTAAAACAGTACCTTGGAGGTAGGATATGGCGATAAAATGGACTGACCGCGAAGAAGAAGAGCTTCAGGAGATTATAGAAGCGCTTATGGGAAACTGTGAAGAATTTCTGGAAGGCACCGATTCAGAAAGCTGATTTCTTACTTACTGGACCGACCAGAGTGGAAAAACCACCTATATCAGATGTTCTGATGGAGATTGTGCTTCAATTTCCTCGGCCGAATTCTGGGAAATTAAAAAACAAATCGGCAAAGAGTGCCTTCTTTGCGCCGGTCCTCTGATGCCCATTTTTGACTCTGAGTCCAAGCCGGTTCTTTACCTGGTTTGCGACCGATGCGAATCAGTTCACATAGTCGCTTCCGGCGAACTTTGCCTATTCGCCAATTAGCCTGGGACTATGTTGCCCAGGCTATTCGTTTATTATGAACTTTTATTCTCTTCCGCTCGGGCAGTAATTTCAAGATGACAGCTTTTGTGCTCCCTGCACCAAGCCTCGCATTTTTCGGCCCACTCTTTGTCTTCAATGAAGTATAATTACTCTCTTAAAAAATTGGTGACATTGAAAATTGGCGGTCTGGCTAAGTACTTTATTAATGTACAAAGTGAAAGAACGCTAATTGAGGCGATAGAATGGGCAAGAAAATCAAAAGTGAGTTTTTGCGTGATCGGTGAAGGCTCAAATTTAATTCCAAATGATGAGGGCTTTAATGGTCTAATAATTAAAAACGAAATAAAAAATCTAAAAGTAGATGGTACTAAAGTTCTTATTGGAAGTGGGAATAACCTTTTAAAAATTATCCATAGATTAAATAAACTTGGGTTGGCTGGAATGGAGAAAATGGCTGGCATTCCAGGTACAGTCGGCGGAGCAATCTTTGGCTCGGCTGGTGCGTACGGTTCGGATATAAAGGATTATCTTGTTAGAGTAAAGCTATTTGATGGGATTAAAATTAGATGGTTTTCAAAAAAACAATGCCATTTTAAATATCGCGAGAGTATCTTTAAGAGAAATAAAAAATATATTATTTTGGGGGCAGAATTCAAACTGAAAAATGAAAACCCGGAAAAACTTTATAAAATATCTGAAGAGATAATAAAATTACGCAAACAAAAATATCGGCAAGGTCTCTTGTGTCCAGGGAGTTTTTTCAAAAACATTGTAGTAGGAGAAATAAGCCCAGCGGCATTGAAAAAGAAATTTTTATCAAAAATACCAAAAGAAAAAGTAATTTATGGGAAAATTCCATCTGGTTTTCTTCTTGAAACGATTGGAGCTAAAGGAATGAAGTATGGAAAAATTGGGGTAGCTAAACACCATGGTAATCTTATTTATAATTCTGGCTCCGGCAAATCAAATGAAGTTGTAAAACTAGCAGAAATTCTAAAAAATAAAGTAAAGAAAAGGTTCGGTATAAATTTAGAAGAAGAAGTTCAATATTTATGAGCATTCTAATATGAGCAAATTTATTGTTTGGGGTGGAAAACCATTAAAAGGAACATATGTGGTTTCTGGTGCCAAAAATGCGGGGCCAAAACTTCCCATTGCAGCTTTGTTGAGTAATGAGAAATGTATATTCCACAATATCCCAAGAATCTCTGATACTTATAGAACAGTTGATGCCCTAACTTCGTTGGGTTGTTCGGTTCGCTTTGTAGACAAAAACTCTGTTGAAGTTGAATGTGCTGATATATATTCCTCTGAAATTCCCCTCGAGGCAATGTCTGCTCGGCAGGCCGTTCTCTTTATTGGCGCAACATTGGCACGAACAGGAAAAGTTATTGTTTATCCTCCAAAAGGAGATGCGATTGGTAAGCGACCACTCAATAGACATCTCGAAGGCATTAAGGCATTGGGAGGCCACATAAGTAGAAAAAATAATCGAATGGAAATATCCATGCCAACAAGACCGCAATCAGTAACTTATACTTTTGAAAAAAATACTCACTGTGGAACAGAAAATTTAATCTTAGCTTCGGTGTTTAATATCGGAAAAGTAATTTTAAAAAATGCTGCGGAAGAACCAGAAGTTGATAATTTAATAAAATGTTTGAATGACATGGGCGCAAAAATTAAAAGAATCGAATCAAGAGTTATTGAAATCCGCGGAGTAGAGCCGCTACTAAAAGGCGTAGAATCTTTCTCTATATTTGATAGGCTTGAAGCGGCAACAGCTATCATTCTGTCTGTTATGACAGGTGGAAATATAGCCATTAAAAATGCTCACAAGGAATTGCTGGAGCCGCTAGTTAAAACTTTAAAAGAAATCGGCGTTGAAGTTAGTTTCAAAAAAAATATTGCCAAGATCGTTAAAATAAAAAAACCGCTGAAATCAACGGAGATTATAACTGACTGGCATCCAGGTTTTATGACTGATTGGCAACCTCTCATAACTTTGATGCTTGCATATATGGCGAGCGGAAAATCTATGATTCACGAACGGATTTTCGAAACGCGATGGAGATATTTAGAAGAGCTACAAAAAATGGGGTTACGATACGATCTTTTTCACCCGGATGCATATGGACCAGAATACTATAATTTTAATGACTCCGAATATGACGCCAGAGAAACTTATGCAGTAAATGTATATGGCCCAACAGATTTACAACCAGCAGAATTAAATTCACACGATGTTAGAGCTGGGATAGATATGTTACTTGCTAGTATCATTGCGAATGGAAAAAGCATTATCAGTGATCCACAAAATCATATTGATCGAGGTTACGAAAACATAGTTGAAAAACTCAATGAGCTTGGTGCAGATATAAAAAGAGTGTAATTTAATCAATGCAAGCGGGCAAAAAATTTCCTCCCCTTGAACCCCTCCATTTTTTGCCCGCGAGCGAATCCCGCCGCCCGTCCGCCTCTGGCGGAGAGCCAAGCAGAAAATTGCCTTTCATTTTCTGATTTTGCGCGCGCCCGATTTTTTAGAAGGTAAGGCAATTTTTATGTGAGGCACAGCCGCCGCTTCCCGCCTGCGCCGAGGCTTCGGCGGGCAGGTGCGGCGGCTGGCGGCGGGTCAGCGCAGGTTTCGCTTTTTGGATTTGTGTATCAGATTTGGTAAAATGATTTCAAAAGTTTGTGGGTGTTCTAAATACGCAGCAGAATTGAACGCAACGAACTCTGAATTTGGAGATGAACGGGTTTGCTCAACCAGCCCCGCCTTTGGCGGGACTGGTCTCGCTTTGGCGGCGGCTTCGCCGCCGGTATTCGCCAAATTGAAGCGGATTTTAATACTTTCGGGGGAATTCAATTTTTTCTTTTTTCAAAAACTGTTAATATGAATAATATGAATGTGAAAAATTGTGCAATTTATACTCGGGTCTCCACCGATAACCAAGCGGAAAAAGAATTTTCATCTTGCGAAGCGCAAGAACAGAAAATCCGCTCGTATATTTCGAGTCAGGATAACTGGCAAGTTTTCAAAACATATAATGATGGCGGATTTTCTGGAGCAACCCTGGAGCGTCCCGCACTCCAACAGTTACTTTCAGATTTAAAAAAAGAAAAAATTGATGTGGTTTTGGTCTACAAAATTGATCGGCTCACCCGTTCGCCGAAAGATTTTTACCAACTGATTGAATCTTTTGAGCAAGCAAAAATTGATTTTATTTCCATTACTGAAAGATTTGACACCTCAACTCCAGCCGGAAGATTATTGAGAAATATCATGCTAACTTTTTCTCAATTTGAGCGAGAGCTAACAAGCGAGAGAACGAAAGATAAAATGTTAGAGCGAGCCAGAAAGGGTTTAGCTAATGGTGGATATACTCCTTATGGCTACTCGCGACAAGAGAAAAAGTTAGTAATAAGTCCGAAAGAAGCCGAAGAAATAAAATCAATTTTTGAAACTTATGTTGAAACTGGTTCATTGGCCGAGACCTATCGAATTTTGAAAAGCAAAAATGTAAAAAGTAAGTTTGGCAAAAATTTCTCAAAAACAATTATCGCCTATCTTTTACGAAATCCTGTTTATATTGGAAAGATAAAGCACAATAACCAGATTTACGATGGAATCCATGAGCCGATAATTTCGGAAGAAATTTTTGCCATTGCTCAAAAAATTCATAAGGAAAAGCAGAAAAATTTTAGAGTGTACAAAAATTTCCTGTTCGGCGGACTGATAAAGTGCGAGGAGTGCGGCTCAAATATGACTTCTTTCTTCAGCAACAAGCATAGAAATGGAGAATTCAAACGCAGATATTACTATTACCGATGTACTTCTACAACCAAATTTGACTGGCAATCTTGTTCTGTAAAACAAGTATCCGCCGAACGATTGGAAAATTTTTGTCTGGAAAATTTAGAGCGAATTTCAGTTGATAAAAGCTATATTGAAAATCTTGTTTTTCGCCTAAATCATAGCTCTGACGCTGGATACCGAGTTGGACACGAACTAACTGATTCATGTTCTAAATTTTCCACCGAAACCATTTCGGATACTCTAAAATTTTTCCTCAATAAACTCAAAACCACCAAAGGAATTGAAAGAAATCTTTTTGCTAAAAAGTTTCTTTCAAACATTTTCTACTCCCCCGAAAGTATTAAAATCCGCTTCAATTTGGCGAATACCGGCGGCGAAGCCGCCACCAAAGCGAAACCAGCCCCGCCATTGGCGGGGCTGGTTGAGCGAACCCTCTCATCTCCAAAATCCGAGTTCGTATCGTCAAACATTGCTGTGTATCTTGAAGATAGTCCGAACCCATTTCGCCGCCTTCGGCGGCGGTGGCCAAAACTCTGAAAAATTGATTGGAAAATCTGAATCGCAATTCTGGTCATCAGCACTTTGTCCTACACAACGGACAGGCAGCTTAACGCCCTTTTACGTGAGTTACCTAATGAGACTCACGGGCGAAGTGGTTAGGACGCTCTTTCGATCTTGCCGATACATTCGCCGCGCCCCGCTTTTATTACTTCTTCCACCTGCCGGCGGGCATCATCTTCTGAACGTGCCCGGACTTTCATCACGTACTCGTATTTTGAGTCGGGCTCAGGTACGAAGGCGTAATCATCTATTTCCGGACAATACACCTCCGAATAGTCGCAACCAACGACCGTCACCACAAAAAGTTGCTTCTTCATCGCGATTTCTCCTTTTGGAAAGTGGCTCGCTAGGGCCGTGTTGGTTAACGGATGGAACGGATGGACTGATGCGCTGTCGCTTCGCTTCCGTCTTGAGCGAAGCTGAACTCGAGAATGTGGTACGGCTCTTTCACGCCGGTACGATACGCACTGACTTCGAGAGTCAACGCGCGGTGCCAGCGGAGAGTCAAACACACTTCAACTCGATGAGCTTCAGCGAAAGCTCTCTGTGTATCACCACTCTCAGAGTGGCAACCACAGACGAACTTATCAAGCCCGTCGTGAGGATACAATCTCAAGTTCTGGACCACGACACGACCTTGGGGATCGGTACCGAAAGCCACGAACTTGGCGAAAAAATTCAGAGCGGCGCGATATGCAATCGACCACTCCGTGTTCTTCTTGAGTGCGTCCTTCACTGTCTTGTCAACGAACAATGAAACTTTCTTCATCGCGATTCTCCTTTTGGAATAGGCTCGCTAGGGCCTATAATGCCGGAATGGCACTATGTTTATACTATACACCTATCAGTATGATTTGTCAAGTTTTTGTCAAAAACCAACAAAAAAGCCCTATTTTAGGCCATTTTATGAGGATATTAAAATTTTATTTTTTTCCTATGGTTCGAGCCGATATTTTTATTAGGTTCTTTGGCAGTTTTTTGATTCAGAATTGCGATTCAGATTTTCCAATCAATTTTTCAGAGTTTTGGCCATCGCCGCCGTAGGCGGCGAAATGGGTTCGGACTATCTTCAAGATACACAGCCACCGAGGATTTGTCAAAGAGTTGGAAGCCGCCTCGCTTCGCTCGGCGATTAAATCATAAGGAGAATTGGGCTTAAAAATCAGTTGGCGATTCTG
>VMGG01000005.1 GCA_007376425.1 Parcubacteria group bacterium Gr01-1014_2
CAGCCAGTTCGCCGCGAAGCGGCGAGGGATTTTGCGGAGCGCGGCCGCCTTGCGGCCGCGCGGAGCAACCCTTTCAAATCGTGAAGTTTCTATTGGCGGAAGAGGTGGGAGTCGAACCCACAAGCCGCTTTTTACACGGCGACGGCTTAGCAAGCCGCTGGAATACCATTATCCGACTCTTCCAATTTTCAAATCCTATCATTTCTTTCACCCTCTCGCAATCGTAAGACCAATTACTTCTTTTGCGCCCTCGTCCTTTAAAACCCGGGCGCATTCATTCATTGTCGTTCCAGTGGTGTAAACATCGTCAACCAGCAAGATTCTTTTCTCTCGCATTTGCTCCGGTTCCGCACATTTAAACACTCCTTTTATATTTTTAGTTCTTTGTTCATTTTTTAAACTGGCTTGGTCTTTAGTCGCTTTATTTTTAATCAGGCAATTATTTGCTACCCGGAAATTTAAAAATTTTGAGAGCTGTTGAGCAATTAGTTCTGATTGGTTATAGCCGCGGGAATTGAACTTTCTTTTATGAAGCGGCACCGGAACCAAGGTCGAATCATTTAGATCAATTTTATTTTTGATTTTCTCCAAGTAAGAAACCATCAGCCGGCCAAGCGGGATTTCCAGTTCCTTTATGAAGCGATACTTAAAGGCCTTAACTACTTTTTGAATTTTAAAGTCTTGATAGGGGAAAGGATAAAGCAGGCGGTCCAGGTAAAAGTGATCTTGCCCTCCTTCGCCAAGGCTTCGGAGGGCGCGGCAGGAAAAACAGAGTTTTGCATCAGCGGTTCTTGCTTCGCAAAGAGGACAATAAAAGTTTAATGAGGGCGAAAGATTTTTAAGACAGCTTGTGCAGATAAATTTGTTTTTCCTTTTTTGTTCGGTTTCCTTCTCGCAGACAACACATTTAACTGGGAAAAGAAGCTCTATAAGCCGTTCTTTTACTGATGTTAATAACTCAAATGCCATATTTGTTTATTTTGAAGTATAATAAACTTATAAGTTAAATTCCAAATCACAAATCCCAAATAACAAACAATAATCAAATTCTAATGACCGAAATTCTAAACGTTTAGGTCATTGGATATTGGAATTTTGAATTTGTTTGGAATTTGGTGCTTGATGCTTGGAGTTTTCCAATTTGGTTTTATTCGGTTCAAAGTCCATCTTAGGGATTGATTTAGGTACATCTGGAATCAAAATTGCCGAGCTTTCCCGTAGAGGCAGCCGTTTTGAGTTGAAAAATTACGGAATTTTGGATTTTGTGCCTAAAGATAAATCCAGCTCCAGGCCCAATGATCAGCTTCTTATAAGCGGGCTAAAAGATCTTTTGAATAAAGGGAAATTTTCAACTAAAGATGTCATTGCTTCTATATCATCTTTTTTAACATTTACTACGATTATCGAGATGCCTTATTTATCAGAAAAAGATCTGGGGAAAGCAATTCCTTTTGAGGCCAGGAAATATATTCCTATTCCCTTGAATGAAGTGGTCTTGGACTGGTCCATAATTAATGTAAAGCAAGCCGGGGATCATACCAATGTTGAGGTTTTTTTGGCCGCTGTTCCCAAAGACCAGACCGAAAGGTATAAAAATATTTTTATTTCAGCCGGTTTGAACTTAAAGGCTCTGGAGCTTGAAAATATCGCCTTGAGCCGCGCCCTTTCGGAAGACGACCTTTCTCCCTCGGTGATTATAAATTTAGGCGGCTGGAGTACCTCAATAAGCGTTTTTGACAACCGGTTTGAAAGAATCTCAAGAAACTATGAAGTCGGCGGTTTTGAAATTGCCAAGGCTTTATCCGAGGCCCGATCTATAAGTTTTGAAGAAGCCGAAAAAATTAAAAAGACCGAAGGATTAAAATCTGGTTCTTCAAATTTTGCCATCATTGCTCCATTGGTAGATTTGATTGTTCTTGAAGCTAAAAAGACAGTTTCAAATTACGAGGAAAATAGAAAAGTGAAAATCAATAAGATTATTCTTACTGGCGGCCAGGCCAATATGCCGGGCTTGAAAGATTATTTCATTGAGAAGCTCGGGAAGGGAGCATTACTTGGAAATCCATTCAAAAATATTTCGTATGACAAAGCCTTAGAACCAGTTTTGAAAACCTTGAGTTCTTATTTATCAGTTGCCATAGGATTGGCGATGAGAAAGATTTAGTTTAAAATTATAAGATATGCCAGAGCTGGAGTTACTTCCTGAAAAAACTCAAAAAATACAAGTTGGACCTAAAGAAAACTTTTGGCCGGTCCTTTTATTTTTGGTTATAACTTTGGCTTTATACGGCGGACTCTTTTTTTACAACCAAACCCTTAAAACTAAAGTCCAGGACCTTGATGCCGCCATCATCAGTTTTAATGAGGGTCGGGATAAGCAAAGGGAAGACAGGATTAGTGAAGTTAAGGCAAAGCTTTCTCAAACTCAAGGTATTTTAGACAGCCATATTTTTTGGTCTAAAGGATTTAAAAAGATCCAGCAGTTGACCCTGCCTTCGGTTCAATTTCAATCCATTGTTGCTTCTGTGCCGGAATTAAAATTTGAATTCAGAGCCACCGCCCCTAATTTGACTACTATTGCCAAACAAGGAGCTAATTTTTTAGCCGATAATTCAATCCAAGATATTTCTATAAGCCAGATAAAAATCTTGACTACCGGCCGAACCGAGTTTGGCATCAAATTAATTTTTAATAAAGAAAGATTCCTTAAATGACCAGAAAGCTTCTTTCATCAATCATCATTGCTTCATCAATCCTAATTTTTTTCCTTTTAGTCTTACCGATTTTTGATAAGACCAGGATGTTGAGAGGGGCCATAGAACAAAGAGGCCTGATCTTAGACGAACTTCAAGAAATATCTAATCGGGTGGCCGAATTGAATAGCGAGGTAGAAAGGAATGAAAATAATATTGTAAAATTAGGCCAGCTTTTGCCGAAACAAAAAGAAGTTTCGGAGATCTTGGTTATGATTGAATCGATTGTTTCTTCTTCCGGATTATTAATGTCAGAACTAAACCTTTCAGAGCCGAATGTAGAAGGAGGCGGAAAGATTAACGTCAATGTCAAGCTTAGCGGAAGTCTCAATTCTTTAATGACTTTTCTTGATTTACTTGAAAAAAACCTAAGATTATTTGAGATTAGTACGATGGATATTGCCGCCGAGTCTGGCGGAACATCTGGCCGGATAAATTACGATATAAAATTTGAAGCGAGGTATCTTAGCCATGCCGATAATTTCTAAAACACCAATTTTAAAAGGACCGACTACGAAAACAGAGACAAAGTCCAGCCTGCCGGTCATTTTGATTCTTTTTGCTCTCATCGCCGGCCTTTTATTTTATTTTCAAATTTTAAAGCCAAGCCAGGTTAATGAATATGGAATTTTTCCGGATCTTCAAAAAGAATATTCAAGCTTCAAGGTCTTTAAAAATTTAAGCTTGGATTTTTCAATTTTTGACCGGATCGATTTTAAAGAGTTAAGAATTTTTGGAGAAGTGCCGGTCAAGCCATCGCCTGGCGGGAAAACGGATTTGTTCAGTCCCTAAATAAATTCCAAATCTCAAGCACCAAATCCCAAATAAATCCCAAATTCTAAATTCAAAATTCCAAACGTTTAGAATTTAGGTCATTGGAATTTGATTGTTATTTGTTATTTGGAAATTGGAATTTTCACAAAGTGGTTAAGATACCCCAAACATTAGTTGAAGAGCTTCTCAAAAGGAAGTTTTTTGATAAAGGAACGGCTGACGGATTAGTTCAAAAAGCAAAAGAAGCGAACAAAGACTTTACCCAGGTTATAATAGAGTCGGGATTGATTTCCGATTCTGATTTGGCTGTTTTAAAATCAGAACTTTACCGTCTGCCTTCTGTCGCCATTACCGATGATCAGGTAAAACCAGATGCCCTGAAAACCATTCCCGAAAACACCGCCGAATTTTATAAGTTTGTTCCTTTTGATAGAGAAGGCAATATATTGAGAGTCGGGGTTTTGAATCCGGAAGATAATGATGCCCTCGAAGCTTTAAAGTTTATTGCTCAAGACCAGAGGGTATCAATCGAGAAGTATATTATAGATTTTGAGGACTACTCTATAATTTTGAAAAAATACCGAACTTTGATTAGTGAAGTCAGAGAAGCCCTTGATGAGTTAAGCCAGGAATTGGAAAAAGAGGAAGTGAAGAAGGCGTCCATCAGTCAACTGCCTCAGATTTCAGAACAGGCGCCGATTATTAAAGCAGTGGCCGTGATAATTAAGCATGCGGTTGAGTCCCGGGCTTCTGATATTCATATTGAGCCGCAGGAGAAAGAAATAAGGGTTCGATTCAGGACCGACGGCGAAATGCATGTTTCATTGATTCTGCCGAAAACAATCCATTCGGCCATTATCACCAGGATTAAAATTCTTTCCGACTTGAAAATAGATGAATCGAGGGTTCCTCAAGACGGGAGATTCGGCACGGTAATCGGAGACAAGAGAATTGATTTTCGCGTCTCGACCCTGCCCACGAGATATGGGGAAAAAGTTGTCTTGAGGATTTTAGATTCGACGTTCGGATTGGTTGATCTTGTTGCTCTTGGGCTTGATGGAAGGAATTTAAAACTGGTCGAGAAGTACATTGAAAAGCCTTTTGGAAGCATCCTGATTACCGGACCGACGGGATCAGGCAAAACCACGACTCTTTATGCAATTTTAAGAAAAATAAATAGCGAGGATGTTAATATTATCACTCTGGAAGATCCGATAGAGATAATTTTGCCCGGAATTAACCAATCCCAGATTCAGGAGGAGATTGGTTATACTTTTGCTTCTGGTCTTCGCCATATTTTAAGACAGGATCCGGATATAATAATGGTTGGTGAAATAAGAGATTCGGAAACGGCCAATTTAGCCACCCATGCTTCTTTGACCGGCCATCTTGTTTTTTCAACTCTTCACACTAATGACTCCATTGGCGTGATCCCGCGTTTGGTTGATTTGGGCGTAGAAAAATATCTGATTACCCCGACCCTGAATTTAGCCATGGCCCAGCGCCTTTTACGGAGGCTTTGCTCTTCCTGTAAAATAAAGGCAAAGGCTGATACGGCCGAAGACAGAATAATAAAAGAAGCCATCGATGCGATGCCGGAAGAAGTAAAAAAGGGTTTGCCTAAATCTTTTGATATATATAAAGCCAGTGAAACAGGATGCAGCGAGTGCAAGGGCAAGGCTTTTAAAGGCCGGGTGGCAATTTTTGAAGTTCTTGAGATAAATGATGGGGTTGAGAAAGTCATTTTATCCGGCATATCAGAATCGGCTTTGCGCGAAGAAGCCAAGAGGCAAGGGATGCTGACCATGTTTCAAGACGGGATATTAAAAGTTTTGGGAGGCATGGTATCTTTGGAAGAATTATTAGAAGTGGCAGAAGTCGGGAATGCATAAATTATATTTAAATATTTTCAGCCTTCGGCTGATCCGCCGTAGGCGGAAAACTTTTATTGAATTATGGACTATCAAAAACTATTAAACGAACTGCTGACTTATACGGCTGAAAAAAAAGCTTCTGATTTACATTTGTCTCCGGGTTATCCTCCGGCGATCAGATTGCACGGCCAACTCACCCCCTTGAATGATTATGAAGTTTTGGACGGAGCGACGATTGTCGGGTTGACCGAGGCGGCCTTGGGAAATTACAAAGCCAGATTTTTAGCCGAGAAAGAAGTTGATTTTTCATACTCTTTGGGCGAAGCGAGATTTAGGACCAATGTTTATATTACTAAAGGGCTGCCAGCGGCCACCTTTCGTTTTCTGTCTTCAAAGATTCCCTCGATTGAAGAGTTAAATTTGCCGCCCGTGGTTAAAATTTTCAGCCAGTTAAAGCAGGGCTTTGTGCTCGTCGTCGGGCCCAACGGCCAGGGGAAGACCACAGCCATGGCTTCATTAATTGATCTGATAAATCACGAAAGAGGAAGTAAAATTGTGACTATTGAGGACCCGATAGAATATATTTATAAGCCCGATAAGAGCATTATTGACCAGCGTGAGGTTTTAAATGATACTCTTTCTTTCCATAAAGCCCTGCGCTCCACTTTCAGACAGAATGTTGATGTTATTTTAGTCGGTGAAATGAGAGATCTTGAAACTATGTCAGCGGCAGTCACGGCCGCCGAAACCGGCCATCTGGTTTTTACTTCTTTACATACTAATAATGCCGCTCAGACCGTTGAAAGAATTATTGATAGTTTCCCGGCTGATCAGCAGCCTCAAATCAGGGTTCAGCTTGCTAATACGCTTTCTGGAATTGTTTCCCGAAGGCTTATTCCTAATTTGAAAGGAGGCATTAGTCCGGCGGCCGAAGTTTTGATTGCTAATTCGGCGATTAGAAACCTAATTAGGGAAAATAGGCTTAATCAGATAAACCTTGTCATTGAAACGAGTTTTGACGAAGGAATGAAGTCTTTTAACCGGTCTCTGGCCGAATTAGTGATGAAGAATGAAATTTCTGAAGAACAGGCAGAATTTTATTCTTTAGATCCAGCCGGATTAAAAGACTTGTTAAGATAACAGTAACCAAGCAATGGCCCAATTCATTTATCAGGCAAGAAGCCAGCATGGCAATTTAACCAGAGGCGTCATCGAAGCTCATAATGAGTCTGAGGCTGTTTCTATTTTGCATGAAAATAGTTTGACGATTTTATCTTTAGAGCCAAAGAGTAAAGGAGTTTTTTTGGAAGATATTGGTGCCTTAATCGCCAGGCCAACCAGAAAAGATGTTGTTTTTTTTGCCAGGCAGCTTGCCACCTTGATTGATGCCGATGTTCCATTGGTTAACGCTTTAAACACTCTGGCCGAGCAGGCCATCAACCCTCCTTTTAAAAAGATTTTGACCGAGGTCTCTGAAATGGTTGACGCCGGGAGCTCTTTGTCCAGCTCTTTGAACAAATACCCCAAGGTTTTTTCAAAATTTTTCGTCAGTTTAGTAAAGTCCGGCGAAACTTCTGGGAAACTGCACGATGTCTTTAATCACTTAGCTGATTATCTGGAAAAACAAGCAGAAATAAGGTCAAGGATCATGGGCGCTTTGATTTACCCCGCGGTTTTACTTGTGGCCGTAATCGGTATTTTTATTATTTTATTTTTTGGTTTCCCTCTTTTAGATCTTCCTCCGATTATCCCCCAGATTCTTTTGATTGTTGAAGAATCTGGGATAGAAGATCTTCCTCTCGCCACTAGAACCTTAATTTTTGCCAATAAGTTATTAACTAATTATTGGTATATTTGGTTGGCCGTTGTTTTGGGAATTGGTAGTTGGCTCTCCCGATATATAAAAAGTCCCAGAGGCCGAGAGTTTTACGATAAATTAAAGTTGCAGCTGCCTTTTTTGAAAAAAGCAACTCGAGGCATTTATCTCGCCCGTTTTTCTGAAACCCTTTCTACTTTAGTAAAAGTCGGCGTTCCGATTTTAGACTCATTGGATATAGCTTCGGATGTTGTTGGGAATAAAGTTTATCAGGACATTATAAGAGAGGTAAGAGACGAAGTCGGCCGGGGCATGAAAATTTCAGAAGTTTTTGCCAGACACAGTGATTTTATTCCGCCGATCATTGTCCAGATGCTGGTTATCGGAGAAAAAACCGGAAAACTCGATTTTATTTTGGAGCATATTTCAAAATTTTATTCGAATGAAGCCGATGCAATAATCAAGAATATCCCGACCTTGATTGAACCGATAGTCATATTATTTTTCGGGGGAGTGGTGTTTATAATTGTGTCTGGCGTTTTATTGCCTTTGTTTAGTATAATAAGATGAGGTCATTAGTATAATTAGTATTCATTAGTATATTAGTATTGATACCAATATATGAATTGATACTAATAATACGAATACAGGTCGAATTTCAAGTAAATATCATATCTAACTATGGTTAATATAAACAGAGAAAGGGGTTTCACATTAATTGAGCTTTTGGTGGTTATCGCTATCATCGGTGTTTTAGCCACGTTGCTTCTTCTGCAGCTTGGCGGAGCAAGAGCTAAAGCCAGAGACGCCAAAAGAGTCTCTGACATAACCCAGATAAGAACAGCGATAGAACAATACTTTGATGATAATGCCGGGACTTATCCGCAGATAAGCTTGTACACTACAGACCCATTATCTCCGTATCTTGGGGCTGGAAGAATGGCAGCCACGACTGATCCTTTGGATCAGGCTCAATACGGTTATTCAACTGCTCCGTTAGTAAGCGGTAAAGTTTTAAGATATCAAGTTTGGGCAGAGATGGAGAGCGGTAATCCTGGTATAAAAACTGACGATGACATAACGACTACTGGCTGGACAGCAAGAAACACTGGCAGAATGGGTGTCTTGACTAATGGTCCTGACCCGGTGGCTGGTACCTGCATTGATAACGATCTTACTAATGGAAACTGTGTGTTTGATGTTGGGATAAGATAAGTTTTTGTCCAAGAGCGAAGTCCCGATAGCATAGCTATCGAGGATCCTCGATAATTGCAAGCAATTATCGGGACGATTGGCTATAATATATTCGTAGACAATTATGGCAGTTTTTATTTTTCTCTTCGGTCTGACAATCGGCAGTTTTTTAAACGTTTTAATTTTCAGATTGCCGGAGAATAAAAGTATTTTAGGTTTTTCAAAATGCCGGAAGTGTAAGAAAAGAATCGCTTGGCCTGATAATATCCCGATTTTAAGTTTTTTGCTCTTAAGGGGCCGCTGCCGGAATTGCAATTCAAAAATCTCTTTTCAGTATCCGCTGGTTGAGCTATTGACCAGTCTTTTGTTTTTAATTTCTTTTTTTGTTTACGGAGAAAATCCACTCCCCTTAATTTATATTTTATTTTTAGTAAGTTTATTGATTGTGATTGCTTTTATAGATTTTAAGCATTTTTTGATTTTAGACAGCCTGATTTTATCAGGCTTTATAGTATCGGCTTTATTAATTTTCAATTTTCAACTTTCAATTTTCAACTTTCCAAATTGCGAAATTATCAACTGTTTTTTTAAAGATGCTTTTTGGGGTGCGTCGTTTTTTGCCGGAATTTATCTTTTTTTATTTTTAATATCGAGAGGCAAATGGCTGGGTTTTGGCGATGTTAAATTAGCAGCTTTATTAGGTTTTACCATGGGTCTTAAAAATTCTGTGGATATCTTTTATCTAACATTTCTAATTGGTTTTATTTTTGCTATAATTTTATTAGTTTTTAAAAAGGCTGGTTTAAAAACAGAAATGCCCCTTGGAACTTTGATGGCCGGGGCAAGTATCTTGTTTTTGCTGTCTGGTTTTAGTTTTTTGGATTTAATTAACAGTGAATTAATTTTAAGACTATGGCTAAAAAATTAAAAGCCAAGAATTTATTAAAAAATCGTGATTTTTGGGTGGTTATTTTTGTAGTTGTTCTCGGTCTTTCTACGGGATTTTTTAAAGATTTATTTAACCCTTCAACTAAATCAAACACAGCTTATCTTGAAATTGATTTTGGCGATCAAAAAAGGGCTTTTGAAGGAGAGATTATTCAAGATATGTCTATTCTGGATGCAGTTTTGGCTTCAAGCCGCGGCGGCGAAATAGAAGTCAAATACGCCCTAATTAATGACCAAACAAATATTCTGAAAATAAATGACCATACAGAGGACGGTTTAAGCAGGGAGACTTGGACTTTTTACTTAAATGGAGAAAAAATTGAAGCAGGCGAGATTCATAAGATAAAGATAAAATCTGGAGACAGGATATTGATAAAGTTTGAATAAATATGTCCAAGGGGTTTACGTTATTCGAAGTTCTCGTCATTATTTTTATAATTAGTTTTTTGAGCGTAGCTATTTTATTTAATTATAGAACCAGTCAGGATCAAGCCTCTCTTACAAGATCAGCCGCCGCATTTGAATCAGAAATAAGAAAAGCTCAAAATCTCGCGGTCGCGGGCGTTGATTTTAGCGGAGCCATTCCTTGCGGCTATGGCCTTCTTTATATAGATAACAGAACTTACAGAATCTATGTTGGCAGACTCAATGGAGCAGTAAATTGCCAGTCAGCCAATCATAATTACCAGTCTGGTACAGATTTAATTTATCAAGAACTAAAGATAATAGAGTCAGGAGTGATCTTTGGAACTAGTTTCTCCGATGTTTTTTTTGAACCGCCTGATCCAGCAACTTATATCAATAACAATAAGTCAGTCGGCATTTCTCAAACAATCCAGCTTTGTCTTGAAAAAGATTTAACTAAATGCCGCAACTTAACCATTGATACAGCCGGAAGAATAGCAACCCAATGAGACGCAATCTTAATAGAGGCTTCACTTTAATCGAAGTAATTGTTTCTGTTTTAATAATTTCTTTTGTGACTACCGGAGCGCTTTTTGCCATAACTTTAAGTTTATCTAGCGCCGCCAAAATCAGAAATAATTTGATTGCGGCCACTTTGGCCCAAGAAGGCTTGGAAATCGTTCGGGGGATAAGAGATCAAGATTGGCATTTAGGGAATAGTTTCGGTGCTTCATTGTCAAATGGCAGCTATGTTATTGATTGGAGTTCCCAGTCGCTTGCTCCATTTTCCGACACTTTTATAAAAAAAGACGCTAATGGTTTTTACAATTATACCTCTGGAACCGACACTATTTTTAAAAGAAAAATAATTATTGAGAATTCCGGCCAAAATCCTTCGACTGTTGAAAAAGTTATTAAAGTTGAAGTTTCTTGGCTGGAAAAAGCAAATATTTCAAAAATGATTCAAGCAGAAGATAGATTATTTAACTGGCAATAAGGGCTTTGTATAAAATTTGGAGCCGAAGGCGAACAAATTTTATCTACAAAACCTTACCCCTCACTTGGTATGTATAAACGATTAATATCAACTATAAAAAGAAATCCAAAGTCAAAGGACCAAGTGAGGGGTGCTCGATTTTGTAGTTTTTCGCTGCGCTCAAAAACAAAATCGGCAGGTTTCACCCTGGTAGAACTTGTTGTCGCAGTATTTATTTTTACCGTTTTGACAATGGTTGCCGGCGGTTCTTTCGTTTCTGCTTTAAATTTGCAACGTCGAGCTTTGGATATTAAAAAAGTCGAAGAAAACGGGAGGTTTGTTTTAGAACTTATGACCCGCGAATTAAGAGTGGCAAATCCAGTGAATACATCTAATACTAATTGTCCAACGTCGCCGACTAATACCATAAGCTTTCAGCACCCGGTTAATGGGGCAATCCAATATTCTTTAAACGGAACCCAGATTCAGAGGCGGGTAAATGGCGTTGATACTATAATTTCTAATCCTGATGTAGAAGCTACCCGTTTAGTTTTTTGCATATCCGGAAATACTGCTAACGACAATCGCCAGCCAAGAGTGACAATAGTTCTGAGTTTGAAATCAGGAGGGTCGGCAGTTCAAGCAGCTAGCATAGATCTGCAGACTACTGTGTCGCAGAGAGTATTATCAGATTAGAATGTAGAAAGTAGTAAGTAGAAATTAAATTTTCCGGCTACTTACTAAATTCTACTCGCTATATTCGAATGAAAGGCACTGCTTTAGTTTATACAATCTTAACCGTTGGAATATTTTTAAGTATCGTCTTTTTTCTAACTTCAGTTTTTTCCTCTAAGTTAAGAATAGATCAGAATTATCCTAATTCAATTACGGCTTTTTATGCCGCTGAATCGGGAATAGAATGGCAGCTCTATAATCAGTTCAAAGATCCTGATGCTGCGGGGCCTATTTTAACAAATGGAGCGACTCTTACTATCACTACTCCCCTTGGCACTTTTCCTCTAAAAGTGATAGGTAAATTTGGGGGTGTTAGCCGGTCTGAAGAAGTGTCTTTTTGATAAAGTACTGTGAATAAAAAGGAAGCTCAAGAAAGGCTAGAAAAGCTTAAAAGCTTAATAAGCAAATACCGGTATCACCGGCTTAGTTTAGATAAGCCTTTAATTTCCGAAGAAGCCGAAGATTCCTTAAAAAAGGAACTTTTTGATTTAGAAAAGGCTTTTCCTGATTTGATGACTCCTGATTCGCCAACCCAGCGGGTCGGCGGGGAACCGCTTGAAAAATTCAAAAAAGTCGAGCATTCAAAGCCCATGCTTTCTTTGAATGATGTTTTTTCAAAAGGAGATTTGGAGGAATGGGGGGAAAGGCAAGAGCGACTTTTAAAAGGAGCGACTAAAGGTGGTTTTTACGCCGAGCTTAAAATTGACGGCTTAGCCATAGAGTTAATTTACAAAAATGGTTTTTTTGAAACCGGTTCGACCCGGGGCGATGGCTTAATCGGCGAAGACATAACTTCTAATTTAAAGACTGTTGAAGCAATACCGCTCAAAATCGCCTACTCCGCCGAAGCAGCTTCGGCTGCGAAGGCCGGGCAAAATCCAAAAGAGGTTGTTGTCCGGGGTGAGGTTTTTATGGCGAGGCGTGAATTTGAACGGTTTAATAGGGAGCTCAAGAAGAAAGACCAGAAAATTTATGCTAATCCAAGAAATCTGGCGGCTGGCTCGGTCCGGCAGCTTGATCCTAAAATAACCGCTTTAAGAAAACTTAACTCTTTTGCTTATTCCTTAGTGAGCGATTTGGGCCAAAAAACCCATGAAGAAGAGCATTTGATTTTGAAAAATTTTGGCTTCCAAGTGAATCCCCATAATAGATTTGTTAAAAATTTGGATGAGGTCCAGAAATTTCGCGACCATTGGGAGAAAAACCGAGAAAAACTTGATTATGAAATAGACGGGATAGTAATAACTATTAACGATGAAGATGTTTTTGAAAAACTCGGCGTAGTCGGCAAGTCTCCTCGAGGCTCGGTTGCTTATAAATTTTCTCCCAAAGAATCAACTACCAAAGTTAAAGACATTACTATCTCGGTTGGTCGAACCGGCACTTTAACGCCGATTGCGATTCTCGAACCGGTTGGAATTGGCGGGGTGACGGTAAGCCGGGCTACGCTTCATAACGAAGACGAGATAGGAAGGTTGGGAATTAAGATCGGCGATACCGTAGTGGTGGGAAGAGCCGGTGATGTAATCCCGGACGTGATCAAAGTTTTGAAAGACTTAAGAACCGGCAAGGAAAAGAAATTTCATATGCCCAAGCATTGCCCAGTTTGCGGCGGGCCAGTCAAAAGAATAGAGGGCGAGGCAGCTCATCGTTGTATAAATAAAAACTGTCCAGCGATTAAAAGAGAAGCGATTTATCACTTTGCCGGAAAGAACACCATGGATATAGAAGGCGTCGGTCCGAAAATTATTGATAGTCTTATGGATGCCGGGTTAATTAAGAATGCGCCTGACTTATATGCTTTGAAAAAAGAAGATTTATTAAATCTGCCCCGCTTTGCCGAAAAATTAGCCGAGAATACGGTTAAGTCGATTCAGGGAAATAAAAATCCGCCTTTGGATAAGTTTATTTTTGCCTTGGGCATCCGCCACGTCGGCGAAGAAACCGCTTTTGATTTGGCTAAAAAATTCGGGAGCACCCAGAAATTAGCCGGTGCTTCTTTGGAGACGCTTTCTAAAATTCCAAATATTGGCGAAGTTGTAGCTAAAAGCGTTTATGATTGGTTTCATAGTAAATATAATCAGAACCTTTTGGATAAATTTAAAAAAGCTGGAGTGAAGCCAAAGGAATTTAAAATTACCAAGGCAATGACAAAATTGGCCGGCAAAACCTTTGTTTTTACTGGCGGACTCGAGACTATAACTCGGGAAGCCGCCCAAGACAAAGTCCGTGAGCTTGGCGGGGATGTTTCATCCGATGTTTCCGAAAACGTGGATTACGTAGTGGCTGGAAAAGAACCAGGCTCAAAGTATGAGAAGGCGAAAAAACTTGGTATAAAGATACTAAACGAAGAAGAATTTTTGGTGATGATTAAATATGAATAAGAATTCATATAATTATGGCTATTTCCAAAAAAGACATTGATCATATTGCAGAACTTGCTCGTTTGGGCCTTAGCGAAAAGGAAAAGAAAAAATATGCCAAAGAATTGAGCGGGATTTTGGATTATATGGATAAATTAAACGAGATTAATACAGAAAGAGTGCAACCGACCGCTCAAGTTACTGGCTTGAAAAATGTTTTTAGAAAAGACGAGGATGCCCATAAATTGGATGCTGATAAAATTAAAAAAATTATTGGGCAGGCGCCTCAAAGAGAAGATAATTTTGTTAAGACGAAACCGATATTGGAAAATAAATGGATATAAAAAAACTTACAATCAAGAGTACATTAGATGGTTTTAATAAAAAGGAATTTTCGCCGGAAGAATTGCGTGGCGAATTTTTAAAATTAATCAAAAAAGAAAACTCTAAATTGAATGCATATCTAGAGGTGTTCCGTAAAGCGGGTCCTGCCTCTCCTCACCCCCATAGTGCTCAATCTGCTGATTTGCGCGCTATGGGGGACCCCCAGTCGAGCCACCCGCTTTCCGGAGTTCCATGCGCCATCAAAGATAACATACTCATTGATGGGACAAGGTGCACTGCCGGTTCCAAAATTTTAGAAAACTATGTTTCTGTCTATGACGCTACGGTCACAAAGAAGCTTCGCGAGGCCGGAGCGGTTTTCCTTGGTAAAACCAATCTTGATGAGTTTGCCATGGGTTCGTCAACCGAGAATTCGGCTTTTGGGCCCGTAAAAAACCCCCATGATTTGACTCGTGTCCCGGGCGGTTCATCGGGCGGTTCAGCTGCGGCTGTGGCTGCTGGCATGGCTGTTTTTGCTTTAGGCTCTGATACTGGCGGTTCGATTCGTTTGCCAGCTAGTTTTTGCGGAGTGGTTGGATTAAAGCCGACTTATGGCCGAGTATCAAGGTTCGGGCTTATGGCAATGGCCTCGTCTTTGGATCAGATTGGGCCAATTACTAAAAATGCTTATGACGCTGCTTTGGTTTTAAATGTTATCGCTGGTCAGGATCGGTTTGATTCAACTTCAGCCTTAAAAGAAGTTCCTGATTACACTTCCGGAATAGATAAATCCATCAAAGGCTTGAAAATCGGAATTCCAAAAGAATATTTTGCCGTGCCCTCCGAAGCCTCTGGCGAAGGAGGGGGGAAGGGGCTTGACGATGATGTTAGGAACGCAGTCAATAAAGCCATTTCAAGACTGCAAAACTTGGGTGCTGAAATTATTGATATTTCCTTGCCGCACTCCGAATATGCCTTGGCCGTTTATTATATTATTATGCCTTGCGAAGTCTCGTCTAACTTGGCCAGATACGATGGGATAAAGTATGGAAAATCCAAAATCCAAAATCCAAAATCCAAAACGTTAATGGATGTGTATCTAAAGACTAGAGGAGAGGGCTTTGGTGAGGAGGCAAGACGGAGAATAATGCTTGGGACATATGCTTTGTCAGCTGGTTATTATGATGCCTATTACAAAAAAGCCTTAGAAGTCAGGACTTTGATTAAGAAAGATTTTGATGAAGCTTTTAAAAAAGTTGATTTAATTGCCGGGCCGACTGCTCCGACAGTCGCTTTTAAATTGGGTGAGAAGATTAAAGACCCGCTGGAGATGTATTTATCAGATGTTTATACTGTCGCCATTAATTTGGCCGGGGTTCCGGCAATGTCGATTCCCTGCGGAATAGTTTCTAAAGAGGGGAGTAATTTACCAGTTGGACTTCAGTTGATCGGAAAGCCCTTTGACGAAGCTACAATTTTAAGAGTAGCTTTTAATTATGAGTCCCACTAATTTTATTACAATTTTTTCGATTATTTTGATTTTAGTTTTTTTATTTTCGGCTTTTTTATTTTTGAAAAAAGCAAAAGATATAAAATCGAAAAAGATAATCAAGAAAAAACGAGAAGGAGTTGATTTAGATCAATTTAAAGAGGGTTGGGAAGGAGTTTTAGGTCATCTCAATACAGCCAATGAAAGCGACTGGAAACTGGCGATTATTGAGGCTGATAAATTAGCCGACAATTTATTAATTCAGAAAAAATACAAAGGTGAATCAATGGCTGAAAAGCTGGTCAGTGTTGAAAAAGATGAGTTAAGAAGCATTGATTTACTTTGGGAAGCCCACAAAATCAGGAATAGAATTGCCCACAAAACCGGTTTCAAGTTAAGCCATCAGGAAGCAACAAGGGCCATCTCTTACTATAAAGAAGCTTTGGAAGAATTAATGTCCAGCCATTAAAGCGACTCGACTAAAGTTCTTCTACCGCGAGTTTTTTAAATTTAGGTTCTGGAGGAGCTTTTTCAATTGTTTCTCTGGGAGCTCCTTTGCTGTTTTCTATTCCTTCAAGAAGCTTTTCTACATCGTCAACTTTATAAACTCGGTAATTATTTATCGGATTGCGATAAGCCTGAAGCTTGCCCCTTTTATCCCAATTGCGGACGGTCAAGGGCGTTACCCCAAGAATTTTAGCTACTTGTTTTACATTAAGAAATTGTTTTGGCATGTTTATTAGAGTTTATTATATATTTTAGTTAGTAATTATGGGAATATCAATGCGAGATATCCACTTTTATTGATAGCAGGAATTTTTCAGAATTATTACAATAATTAATAATCGCTCACCGGGGCGACTACTATAATTTTTGTTTATTATCGAGAGAGCCGTTTTCAGCGGCTTCCCGATTTAAGCAAAACGGTCTTCATGTTTTCTAATAAGTGGGTGGTATTGGCAGTTATTATTGTGGTGGCGCTGGTCGTATGGAATTTGTGGGAATTTAAAGGTCAAGAGAAAGCGATGCAAACACCTCAAGCAACTGTGAGTCTGCTCCCGCAATCGGGCGGTTCGACCTTGGGAGGTTCGACTTCGGGCGGCGGCACTTCCTTCACTCAAACTCAAATTCAAACTTACTCGGTTGCAGTTGCTCAATATGAAGGAAGAAGGATCCAGTTTGATGAAAGATGCCAAGCTGAACCGGTTGAGGTGACTTATAAAAACGGGACTAGCATAATGATTGATAATCGATCTCCTCAAGAAAAAACGATAAAAGTAGGAGATCAGTCTTATAATCTGCCAGCATATGGCTATCGGATTTTGACTCTTAGCAGTTCAACTTTACCGAACTCCCTTTCTCTAAATTGTGGCAATGCCGTCAATGTCGGCCGGATTCTTTTGCAGGCGAGTATACTTCAGCAGTAGAATCATTTAACGATTTGCAAAACGCGTCATCGAGGGTGCGCGCGTTAATGTCAATTTTATAACGCTATAGCATTATAAATACGAATTGCAGAGGGATTTATTCGCTTTTACTTGAATTTTACTTTTAAAACTTATATTATTTAATCGCGGGGTGGAGCAGCAGTAGCTCGCCTGGCTCAGTCCTTAGAGAGCTCAATTTCTTTAAGGCGCTCGTTAAAAATACGAACTAACTTAATATTGGATGCCGCAATTCGGATGATTCCATATGGATACTTTCTGGTACCGCCATGGTCCTTCTTTATGTAAGGTTTAGTAAATCTATTTGTCGGGATTTCTGTAATTCTTGACCAATAGTTAATACAATCTTTATATGGAAGTGTATCATGACAATGGATGACTGCTTTGATTTTTTCTTCATGGAAATTACAAACTTTTCGTAGAAATTCAAGATATTTCTTGATGATTGTTGGATTTCCATTAGAAAGAGAAAGTTGAGTTCTGTCTCCTTCTGTAGTCCAGAGAATAAGTCCAATCAATTCTAGTTCCTGATTATTTTTAGGATTATAATGAAAAGGATCACCATTGGGGTTTCTGAATTTATAAATAGAATCACTACGAGTTAGAGACCTATTAGGCATACTGGTATTATACCATGAGTTCGTATTTTGAGCGATTGGGCGTCTTGGTTGGCAACAGCCAAGAAGATCATTTGTCAAATTCGGGGAAGCCCCTGACTTAAAATCGAGGTAATCCCGAGCCAAGTCCGCTGTAGGCGGAAAGGTGTAGAGACTAGCTTGGCAGATCCGCCTCTGGCGGAAAGGGATAGTCCAGACCACAAACCGAAGCACATAAGGCGTTATGTGCTCGGGCGATGAAAATCGTAGATGGTAAGCATAACCAGGAGGTCGCGGGTGCAATTCCCGCTCCCGCAACAAAGCAGGAGAAACAGGCACAGAAATGCCTGTTTTTCTTTTGGTAGATAGGCTACCGAGCGATGCCAAAAGAGTTTCTTATAAAATTTTACTCTAAGAGTTTCAGAAATTCTTCCGGAGTTAATTCGGCATTTCTAAGTATCTTCATTAAAAGGCTTTTATCGATGCTTTTATAGTCGGGCACAGTAATTCTTTTCTTTCCGAGAGCAGAACAATCTAGACGAATATGGCTTCCTTTTTGTCGAATTACTCTATAGCCGATTTTATTTAGAACTTTTATTATCTGCTGACCGGATAAAATAGGCAGTTTAGGCATCTAGAAATCAGAGTGTGATAGTATGAAAACTCAATTCGTGAGGATTATAATTTTTCAAAATATCCTGATTTTCTTTTTCTGGAAGAATCAACTCAATTACTTCTCTGATATTTTTTAGAGCTTCATCAATAGTTTTGCCTTGAGTAAAACAACCTTCCAAAATAGGGCACTCAATTATATAAAGACCGTTTGAACCCTTTTCTACAATTAAAGGCAATACTAAACCCTTGTGTTTGATAGTAGATTTATTCTTCATTAACTATACTATAGCAAAAATTACTTTTGGAAACAAGGAGTAAGATTTAATTTTCATCATTGGCACCGAAACAGTCAGAAATGGCTGTTTTTGGTTTCTTCTTTTCAATAACCTAAAAACCTGCTAATCTGGTTCTATTTTGATGAGTTCATTCATAGGAGGAATTGGAATGCGTTGCAAATTCTGCGGAACCGATCCGGATCCAGTCGTTCTCGTTCCAAACATAAAAAAGAGAAAGGACGGACAAATAGAGATTTTTGCTTGTTTGGATTGCGCCATTAAGCACGGAATTTACTGCGAAAAACACTCAAGTCCCCATACTGGATTTTCTGGAGATGAAACCACGGCTTGCCTCCGTTGCATCGAGGAAGAAGTTCAGGCGAAGAAAGAGGTAGCTGAAGAAGTGTATGGTCGAATCTGTGGTGTCTTGCCTCAAGAGGAACTGGACGAATTGCAAGAATTTGCGGAGGACAGTAGCGTCATCACCGGCGACGACGAAGCTGTGTCAGTATTCCGATTTGTCATGACCACAGCTCATCGGTTCAAACTGCCATGGGATCAGGTAGTAGTGCAGATTCTCGAACGGAGATCGGCAGCACTTATACTGCCGAGTCCGTTTTGACCCGCCAGAGCAGAAACCTCGCTTCGGCGGGTTTTCTGTTTTAATACGCCGTGGCAAACGCATAGATTTTCCGTATATTCAAAACTATCTGTTTCCAATTCAGTCCTACCTTTGCAATTCGCAAAGTAAAGACTGCCAAATTTGGGCAGTCTTTATTTATAGACATCTTTCCTATGGTCAACATAGAAAAAGATAGCTCTTTTCTGATTTTGAAAATAAAACAAAACTCGATAGTTGCGAGTAATATCTGAAAGATAAAGCAAAAGGAAGAGTCCGGACTTTCTTTATATGCAAACGAGAATCGTGCCAGTTAATTTTAAATCTCTTTTCTTGAACTCTGTAGAGTTGCTGAATTTCTTTTGGAAGTTTTTGGAAAGCTCTTTCAAAATCACCAGTCTTAACTATTTCCATATACTGGAGGGTGTTTTTTTATAGCTTTCTGATAGGCTTGTTTTATCTCTTTAGAGTTAGTATAGCCTTCTAAATCTTCTTGAGGAAGTAAAAGTTTTATTTCTTCTCTTAATAAACGAAGTTCTTCTAGAATTGACTTTAGAACTTTAAATGAGGCAATTTCTTTTATAGTTGTAAGTAGTTGAGTCATATTAACAATACTATAGCAAAAATATTTTTTAGAAACAAGCGGCGAGATAACATCAAACTGCTTTTTGTTTTGAAGGAATTTTACTCTTGTGACGCCCGACTTCTGACGTCGGACGTCGGGAGTTTACGTTGGGAGCTCAACACCCGATTCGTTCATAATCTCCTCACAACTTGTTTCTTTCCTGTGGAGAAGATTAATTATTTTTACGGCTTGAATTTTTGTCATTTTTTGGTATGATTTTAGGAAAGTCAGGGTAGCTTAGTTGGTAAAAGCGCCGCCCTCATAAAGCGGAGATCGTGGGTTCGACTCCCACCCCTGACATTGAACGAACAAAGTGAGTGAAATGACGGGGGAGCGAGCAAACTGCTTTGCTCGCGTTGGGAGGAGAAGGGCGATGCCCGTGTATGAGTTAGACGAATACGACATCGCCCAGGGTTCGCCAATAAAGGCGAACGACTCCCACCCCTGTCATTGAATGAACTAAGTAAACGAAATGGTGCAGGGCGAGAAAAACATTGACACCCACTTTCTTCTAGAATATACTCATAAACACTCCGCTTAAACTTAAATTTTTATAAATACAAATACTATGAGGAAGATAAATGAAATATTTGCGATTAAAGTTGGATTCCTATCTTTTGGATTCCTATCTTTTTTAATAGTCTTTTCTTTGTTTCTCTTGGATAATACAGGTGCTATTTTTGCCCAAGGGACGCCCAAAACAGAAATCTGCAATGGTCTAGACGACAATGACGATGGCGTCATAGATGAGGGTCTCAACTGTGATCATTACTTGAGCTATCTCGTAGATAAATCAATCAATCCGATTAGTGTTATTCTGGGCGACCAGTTTATTAGCCCTACGGACTTCACGCTTGTTTTGATTGAAAGACTGTTGAATCCGGTTAGAAAAATTCATGCGGGCCTAACATTTAGTCCTAAAAGACCAGACCTTCATTATTTGGCTTATCGGCTTCAAAGCCCTATTCCTTTTGGGCCGCGTTCCGTATTCATCGAAAACCAGTTTGAAAAACGAATCCTCTCGGTTACAAAACCCCGTTATTTGCTGACACCAGCCGGCAAGAGAAAATTTGGTATTCCTATTGATAGGGTGCTGTCCCAAGTACCAGCGTCGTTGGTAGATAGATTACTGGCAACAATTATTCCGCCACTTCCGCAGAATGCCAATCACTATTTGTGTTATGATGTCGAACCCTACACTATTACCAAGGGTGTATTGCTAAGGGATCAATTTCAAATAAAACAATTTGAAGTGATTCGGGCGCGCTATTTCTGTAATCCTGTAGAAAAAACACATGAGGGAAAACTGAACAGTATTATTGATGAAAAGAATCACTTGATGTGTTACGAGGTTATCCCGCATAATCCGGTGAATCGTCCAGTGCTCACCCATGACCAATTTGGAGTTAAATCGCTAAAAGCTGTGCGAACAGAAGAAATCTGTGTTCCAACAGTTAAAACACTGTTGCCCCAAGGAAGATGTGTCCGCCCCGACGATAATGGAACGGCAGTGCTTTTAGACGCAGACACAGAATATAAAAATACCGGCGGTCAGCTTGTGATTGTAGCGCCGGCACTGGGGGTGACTGGACTCACAGCAGACACTATGCTTATGAGCGGTCCTGATACAGATATAACGCGAACTGGCACTCCAGAGTTGGGAGAAACATACACATTCGATACCGAGATGCTTTCGATGATGCTTTCAGGCGGCGGCGTTCTGAATATGCCAGTGAACGGGGAAACGAGAACGAGCCCGCGGACACCCGGGGACCCAGTGCAATCATTTGATACGGAGATGCGTCGACTGCAGGGGCAGTTGCCTGCCGGGGATCCTGATTTTGATTTGCTTCGCTTTACCGCTGGGACTGATTTTGGTTTGCCAAGTCCTGGCCACACCACTTTGACTGGGCAGCCGGATGGAAGCTGGGCAGTAGATAGTTTCTTCGATATTACTTATCGCATTGACTTTATCGGAGCGCCGGGCGGATCTTTGGCCGGCCAGAGCGGATCAAACGTCGGCACTATTAGATTGAATAATACTTGTACGCCTTCTGAATAAACTCCCGATAAACTCCCGGGTACTTTAAGTATCTGGTATCAATAAAAAACTCGTAGGCTTTTTAAAATTTTTAGACTGTGCTATAAAGTAAGCTTGAATTGAAAAGTTCTTTTTTTGTTTTCGGAAGAGGGAAGGAGGGATAAACTTTGTTTGATAAAACATTGTCTAGCGCCAAGGATAGACGCAAAAATTCGTCTGAAAGGAGGGTTAAGGAACGACGAAAGAACTGGGCTAAAACCTTTGACCTGCGCGACGAGAATTTTTGGCGGTATGAAGTTTTATACGGCCGAAGGGAGTCGTCTAAAGATCAAAGGAAAGGCGCCATTAATCGGCGTAAAGCCGACAGGCGCAGGGGGGAGGAGCGGAGAGAAGGCGAACGCCGGGGCGTTACTTTGGTTCAAAAATCGCGCTACCGCGGCGGGCCAGAAGATGTGGCAGTTGAGCGGGCTATTTCAGGCGGGGAGACCAAAAGGCCAAAAGCCGGAGCACACATTGATCTTTCAGGACCGACACGGATTTACAGACCGCCTGAAAAGAAGCCTATTCCTGAAAGCCTCTCTTGGTGGAGAGAGAAGCGGGTGAAAGTTTCAGCAGAGGTGAAGAAGAAGTGGCAGGTGTTTATTTCACGCTAACCAGCCTTCTGAAACACTTAGCAAAGAGTGGGCGAGCCTGAAAAACTCGCACACTCTTTTTAATATTTCCTAGCGAGGCCACGCGAAAATTTATTTTCGTGATGGCCGAGCGACGGAAATTCAAGAAATGCCATGGGCATTTCTTACATTGAAATATGACAGCTTTTTTGATAATGTATAAATACCTGTTTTGTATTTGGGGGCGTAGATCAATTGGTTAGATCATCTCCTTGTCACGGAGAAGGTTGCGGGTTCGAGTCCCGTCGCTCCCGTTTTTGGTGAAAATCATTACTGATCAAATTACAATCAAAGAATTAAAGGAAATGTCCAAAAAAATGTTTGGTAATTTGGTTAAGGCCGTGGTTGATATCGAAAAAGGAATGATGGCCATTGACGGAGAATTGCACGCTGATTTAGCCGAGCTTTTAGCAGAAAGCGGCTCAAGGCATGAAAATATGTGGGGCATAAACATTTATCCTGAACTTGAGAATGAGGAGTGGCTTGAGTTTGATTCAATGATAAATTTGAAGCCATTACTGGGCAATCGGACCAGAAGCGTAGATAATCCAGAAGTTAAAGAAAAAATAATCAGTATCATAGATCGGCTAATAAAAAGATGAATTACCAGCACAAAAATCTTGCGGCGGGCAGATGGTTCACCTTTTCTTTTTTTGAACAGATGGCTAATATCGGCAGTGAGGTGGAAAGAGCAATGAAGTGGCAGACGAAAAACGACGAATACAGCCGTCTTGCTTCTGACAGAGCCTTGGAATTACTGGATTTAACTATTTCCGATGCCAAAAACCACAAGCGTTTAAAAGAACTGTTTCGGTTAAGAGAAGTGTTGGCCGATTATTTTTATTTTGACAATATTTATAAGTCTGATAATCAAAAATGGCATAACTACTTTAATGCCTTCAATTATGCCGCAATGATCAATGCGAATTGAAATCAATTCTCCGGAAGAGAAAGAACTGACAGAACAACTTAAAAAGAGAAGCGACCCGGAAGCGAAAAGGCTGATCCGGTTTTTGAATATGCCGGATTTGTCGCGGGAT
>VMGG01000006.1 GCA_007376425.1 Parcubacteria group bacterium Gr01-1014_2
ATGAGGCCATGGTCACCGAGGCGGCGCTACGAATCTTCGAAGCCACTGGCGAGCGGCTCCTGGAAACCTGGTATTACTGGGGTCGTTCTCTGGATTCCGGCGGCTACCGCGTCGGCGTGGGCGACTTCGACTCCGGGGGCTGGGACGTCGGCTGCTGCCTTCCGGGCTGGGGCGGCGGCGGCAGCCTGCGGGTTTGCCTCTTTCGGAAGTTCCAGAACTGAACCTTGAAATTTGAGGTTTTGGAACTTTTGAAACTTCGAACCTTTGTACCCGTCTGACTTTGTGAAAGTCAGACGGGTCTTTTATTTTTTTCAAAAAGGTACTAAAATAACTATAATGAAGCGAGTTCCATCCATCCATCCATCCATCCATCCATCCATCCATCCATCCATCCATCCATCGTAATTCTTAAAGGGAATAGGTATAAGATTTATTCACTGTCCCGCAAATCTTCGGGATTTTTTATTTTATTAAACCAAAATAAATTTTTGATTTCTTGAGATAATTTATAAGAGTTGGCATGAGAAAGAACGCCCAAGTAAGATTGAAGGGATTGTTCGGTAATTCCTTGTTTTATCTTTTGAATTATTCTTCTTTTAGTTTTGGTTCTAAGAACGCGATGATGAGGAAACTGGACATAGCCGAGAAAATCTATCCCTTGACGGTATTTACGGACAATAATCTTATTCGGGTGCAGTTCCATTTTGAGATTTTCAGAAAGGAATTCGCTGACTTTCGAGAGACAATATTCAAGTTTTTCTTTGGATTCGGCGATGATGATAAAATCATCGGTATAGCGAAGATAAAACGGAATTTTAACTTCTTGTTTTACGAATTGGTCAAATTCATTCAAGTAAATATTGGCAAACATCTGGCTGGTTAGATTTCCGATGGGCAGCCCAGGAGAGAAACTTTGGATTACTTCTTTAACCAACCATATAGCATTTTCATCTTTAATTCTTTTTTCGATGATTGAGATTAAAACATTATGATTAACGGATTCAAAAAACTTCCTGATGTCACATTTCATTATGAAACAGGATTTAAAATTATTTTTGCTTATTTTCCACAGAAACCTTTCCAATCTATGAACTCCCTTATGAGTTCCTTTGTTTTTTCTGCAAGAATAGGAGTCGTATATAAAAGTCGGTTCAAAAATAGGGTTCAAAACCGAGTAAACCGCATGATGGATAACCCTGTCTTTAACGTTGGCTTTATGGATATGCCTAATTTTTGGGTCGGTAATATAGAAACCGTAATAATTGCCGTGCTTGTAGGTCTTACTTTTAAATTCTCGATGTAGATTAAAAATGTTTTCTTCTAAATTAAACTCAAATTCCATGACGTCTTTTTTCTTCTGTTTTCCTTTCTTAAATTCTTTCCAAGCCGAAAAGAGGTTTTCTATGGAGATAATTTTTTCAAAAATGTTTCTATAAACTTTCATGGATGAATTTGATATTCCGATATTCAGAAAAGTTTATGAGTTATACAAGGAATTTTACCTTTGTGTCAGAAATTTCCCAAGACACGACAAGTTTTCTTTAGGTCAAAAATGCGAATTAACGATAGCAGAGATAATTGAAAATATTCTGCAAGCCAGTCAGCAGATTAGGAATGATAAGCTTTCGCATTTGGACAAAGCAAGTGTAAAACTTAACATCTTTAGAATTTACATCCGTTTAGCAGAAGAAATACACGCTTTGGACAATAAGAAATATTTGATTCTTCAAGAAAGAATTGACGAAATCGGCCGGATGTTGGGCGGTTGGCGGCGATCGATAAAGTAAATTAACTTTGTATAATCAAAATCCTCCGGAAATGCGGAGGATTTTGATTTGATAGAAATAGAAGTTCCGAAAGAGGCAAACCCGCAGGTTGTCGTTGTCGTCCCAGTCCGGATGGTAGTTGTTGACGTTCCAGCCCTTGGAGTCGAAGTTGCCCACGTTGACGCGGTTGCCGTTGGAATCCAGAGATTTGCCTGTTTTCGTCCTTTGGCACTGAAAAGCTTGAGGTTTACTTCCGCTATAGCGGATTATTTTCCCTTCTTTTCTGTATTTTATTCGGGAGCAGTTTTTAAGCATCTCCGCTGAAGACAGGCAAGAAGTTCCATCCCTATCTTTGTTCGCGCGCTATCGCATCCCTTGAAATGCGATATTCCGGCGATATCTTAAAGACGAGGTTCCCGCGAGATCGAGCCGTAGCCCGAATCTGCATTGCAGGACGATTAAATTATACTAATAATCAAGAAAATATGATAGTATAAAGTTTAATGAAACGACGAATTTTTATTGGTTTGATTGTTTTAGCAATTTTAGGCATTACTATTTTTTTGTTGTATCGAAGCGGCTTCCGGGAAGGGCAAGTTGGATTAGAAATTAAAGCTCCAGAAGAAGCTACGGCTGGACAAGAAATAGAATATAAAATAATCGTTGAGAATAAAAATAACTTTAGTTTAAATGAAGTCAGGCTATCGTTTTTTTATGCAGAAAATTCAATTCCTTTGAATCAGGATGGCCAGCCCTTGAATTCTTTGATTAATAATTTTGATTTAGGCAATCTTGGAAGCCGGGATAAGAAAGAATTTACTTTGAAAGCGGTGCTTAGCGGAGAAAAAGGAGAAACAAAAAAAGCAAAAGCTACTCTTACTTATATTCCTTCAAATATCCGTTCAACTTTCCGTAAAAACGCGGAAACGGCCACTACCATTTCCAAAATTTCTATTCCCTTGACTTTGAGCGGGCCGCCCAATGTTTTATCTGGTCAAAAAGTTGAAGTCACCTTGGACTTAAGAAATGAAACCGACAAAGACTTTGAAAATCTTCAAGTCTTTTTTACTTATCCTGATGGTTTTAAGTTTATCAAAGCAACTCCTTTAGTCAGCCAAGGCAATAATATTTTTAATTTGAAATCTTTAGGGGTTGGCAAAGGAGATAGGATTAAGATTGAAGGCGAAATCTCTGGTTTTGAAGAAGAGGGGAAAAGGTTTGTTGCTATTTTAAGAAAAAAGTACGGCGATAAATACTTTGATTTTCAAAAAACGCAGACTATTCTTAATGTATCAACGCCTCTTCTAACTACCGAAGTTTTGATTAATGATTCAAAAGATTACATTGCTAAAGCCGGCGATAAGCTAAAGTATAAAGTTAAATTTTCAAATAATTCAGATAATAATTTTTCGGCCTTGGAGCTTCGGGCTTTGCTTGAAGGCCAGATGTTTGATTTAGCCAGTCTTAAAACCGACGGATTTTTTGATAATAATACCAGGACGATTTTATGGAATGCGGCCTCTAACCAGCTTTTGTCAAATCTTGCCCCGAATCAAGGCGGCGAAGTTTTATTTGAAATTGACCTGAAAGACGATTTTCCGAAAGTTTTCGCCAAAGATTATTCTTTAAAAGTTAGTTCTTTAATCCAGACTTCTTCAGTTCCGCCGGATTTTAACCTTGATAAAATTTCAGCGACGGCTAATTTGATAACTAAAATAAAATCCAAGACAAATTTTACTTCAGAAGCTCGGTATAATGATTCGGTTTTTTCAAATTCCGGACCGATCCAGCCGAAAGTTGGCCAAAAAACAACTTATACGATACATTGGAAAATAGTGAACGAAGGCAATGATTTGACGAATGTCAAGATAATTTCTTCTTTGCCTCCGGGAATAAGCTGGGAAGATAAAACCAAAATTACGCCAACCCAATCAGACTTGGATTATAATTCTTCGACTGGCAGATTGTCTTGGGTCATTTCCACTGTTCCAGCTGGCACCGGAACTGTCTCTGCAATCTTTGAAGCATTATTTCAAGTTGGGATTATGCCGGGGATAAATCAAGCAAACCAGTCAGCCGAGATAATGAAAGAGGTAAGTTTTGAAGGAATAGATAATTGGACAAAAGAAAAAGTTGAATTTAATTTATCAGGCATTAACACTTCGACAATTTCAGACTCGCCTGGAACTGTCCGGCCCTAAGATAGAATTTAGAAAGTAGAAAGTAGTAAGTAGAAGCAAGATTAAAAATGAAAAAAGAAAAAGATGACAAGTTGGGAAAAATTGTTTCGTTATGCAAGCGCCGGGGTTTTATTTTCCCGGGCTCTGACATTTATGGAGGGCTTTCCGGTTTTTACGATTACGGGCCTTTTGGAACAGATCTTAAATTTAATATCAAACAAGAATGGTGGAAAAATATTGTGCAGGCGCGAGATGATGTGGTCGGTATTTCAGCGGCAATAATAATGAATCCAAAAGTTTGGGAGGCATCTGGTCATTTAAGCGGCGGTTTTACGGATATTTTGGTGGAGTGCAAAAAATGTCATCAGCGATTTAAAGCCGATGACTTTGAAGGCATATGCGATAATTGTGGGAATAAAGAATTTACCGAGCCGCGTCGGTTCAACACGATGTTCAAGACTTTTGTCGGGCCAGCCGAGGATTCTGCTTCGGTTTCTTACCTTCGGCCGGAAACTGCCGCCGGCATCTTTGTGAATTTTAAGAATATTTTAGATAGTACTAGGATTAAAATTCCTTTCGGCATTGCCCAAATCGGCAAAGCTTTTAGAAATGAAGTAAACCCGAAAGATTATATTTTTAGAACAAGAGAATTTGAGCAGATGGAACTTGAGTATTTTGTGAAACCAGGAGAGGACAAGAAATATTTCGATGAATGGGTTGATTTAAGATTTAAATGGTATAAGGACTTAGGCCTTAAAAATATCCGCAAAAGAGAGCAGTCAAAAGAAGAAAGAGCTCATTACTCAAGCGCGACCGTTGACATAGAGTATGAGTTTCCGTTCGGTTGGAAAGAAATAGAAGGAATAGCCAACCGAACCGACTTTGATTTGAAAACCCACTACGAACACTCTGGTCAAGATCTTTCTTACACAGACGACTCGGGCGAAAAATTTATCCCGTATGTTATAGAGCCTTCAGCCGGGCCGGAAAGGTTGATGCTGGCCTTTCTATGTGACGCCTATGAAGAAGAGAGAAATAGAGTCGTTTTAAAACTTCATCCAAAATTAGCGCCAATAAAAGTTGCAGTATTTCCATTGTTGGCCAATAAACCTAAACTAATAGAGAAGGCAAAAATTATTTATAATAACCTAAAAAAATACTTCATAACTGCGTGGGATGATAGAGGTAATATTGGGAAGAGATATTATAGCCAAGACGAGATAGGCACGCCTTGGACAATTACTTGTGACTTTCAGACTTTAGAAGACGACACAGTAACGGTCCGAGATCGTGATACAACTAAGCAGGAAAGAATAAAAATAGAAGAATTAAAAAATTATTTCTTTCAAAAATTAAATGAGTAACAACGATTTTCTGCTTCATAAATATGATAACGGTCTCCGTCTAGTAGTTGTCCCGATGAAAAGCACCAAAACAGTAACGGTTTTGATTTTGGTTGGCACTGGCTCTCGCTACGAGACTAAAAATATAAACGGCATCTCCCATTTTTTGGAGCACATGATGTTTAAAGGGACAGCTAAAAGACCCAATGCGATTGATATTAGCCGCGAGCTGGATTCTATCGGCGCCCAGTACAATGCCTTCACTTCCAAAGAATATACCGGATATTACGCTAAATCTTCGAATGAAAATTTAGAACTGATTACTGACGTGGTTTCTGACATATTTTTGAATTCCAAGCTTGATGCGGAAGAAATAGAGCGGGAAAAAGGCGTTATCATCGAAGAAATAAACATGTATTTGGACGATCCGCCTCGCCATGTCGGCGAACTATTTGAAACTTTGTTATACGGCGATCAGCCTTCGGGTTGGAATGTGGCCGGAGAAAAAGAAATTATTCAAAAACTTACTCGCGATAACTTTGTGGATTATTTTGGCTCTCATTACGTGGCTAAAGATACGATTATTGCCGTAGCCGGAAACGTAGATAGGGAAAAAGTCAGAGATGAATTGATTCCGAAGTTTTTCAAAGGCTCAAGAATCGGGGATAAGCTGGACAGGCTTCCAGTTTCGGAATCGCAAGACAAGCCCAAGATCGTCATAAAGTATAAAAAAACAGACCAGACCCATTTTGTTTTAGGCGTCAGGGGCTATGATATGTTTTCTCCAAAACTTGAAACGGCCCAGGTTTTATCAGTGATTCTTGGCGGCGGAATGAGTTCAAGACTTTTTATTCAAGTTCGAGAAAGGCAAGGCTTGGCTTATTATATAAGTTCGAGTTTAGATCCTTACACTGATCATGGTTATTTCGCTACCCAGGCAGGTGTGAACAATGATAAAGTGGAAAGAGCAATAGAGACTGTTTTAAGAGAATATAAAAGTATAAAGGAGAATCTTGTGCCTGAAGAAGAACTTAAAAAAGCAAAGGAATTTATAAAAGGGAGATTAGTAATTGCCCTTGAACAATCAGATGATTTAGCTGGTTTTTACGCTAACCAGTGGCTTTTGAAAAATGAGACTTTGACGCCGGAGGAAAAATTAGATAAAATAATGAAAGTCACAGCCGATAATGTTCAGGAAGTGGCTAATGAAATTTTTAAGCCTGAAAAATTGAACCTTGCTTTGATCGGACCGTTTGAAGATAAGGAAAAGTTTGAGAAACTTTTAGAGATATGACCCATTCGATAAACTCAGGGTCATGGTGAGCACAATCGAATCCATGAATAATCAGCGACAAATTTTAGATATATCCACCTCGACTATTTTTAAATTCATAATTATTGTCCTGTTTTTCATTTTGCTCTATCTGGTTCGTCAAGTTTTATATATTCTTTTATTTGCGGTTATTATTGCGGCCGCAATCAACCCTTTTGGAAATTGGCTCGACAAGAAAAGAATTCCCCGCCTTTTGGGAATACTGCTTTTATATTTGACCGTATTTGTATTAGGCGTTTTTATTTTGACTTTAGTGATTCCTTTTGTTTCTCATGAAATCGGCCAACTGACCGAAGACTTACCGAGATTCATCGCTAAAATCACTGCTTCTTTAGAAGTAATTAAAGGAGAAACCGGCAATTTTGATGTCATTGGCCAATTGCAAAGCCTTTTAGACGCTTTCTCTCAATTTCTCCAGGAATCATCTCAATCGGCCGTCGGATTCATTATTAATATTTTCGGCGGCATAATTTCTTTTTTTGGAATAATAGTAATTTCTTTTTATCTTTCGGTGATGAAAAAAGGAATCGATAGTTTTCTCCAATCAGTTGTGCCCGATAAATACGAAGACTATGTACTGGATTTGTGGCATCGTTCCGAAAAAAAGCTTGGCCACTGGTTCCAGGCCCAAGTCTTACTCTCTTTGATCATCGGATTGCTGACTTTTGTGGGTTTATCGCTTCTTAATGTTAAATTTGCTTTGGTCTTGGCAGTGATAGCTATGGTTTTAGAGTTGGTGCCTAATGTCGGCCCGGTCTTAGCGGCTATTCCGGCAGTTGCCTTGGGATTTTTTCAGGCGCCTTCAATTGGTTTTTGGGTGATTATCCTTTACATTGTGATTCAACAGTTTGAAAACCATATTTTGACCCCGTTAATTTTGGGTCGGACCCTGGGAATAAATCCGGTGGTAGTCATTATTGCCTTATTGGTTGGTTTCAATTTAGCCGGGATTATCGGGATGATCTTAGCAGTGCCTTTAGCGACAATAATCGTTGAGTGGTTTAATGACATTGCCGAGAAGAAAGAAAAAGCCAGGGCGGCCGCTAAAGCTTAATGTCTAAAGTCTAATGTCTAAGGTTTTAAGCTTTAGTCATTAGTCTTTAGACTTTTTAATTTGGCTATCCTTTACGTCGTTGCTACTCCCATCGGAAATCTTAAAGATATTACCCTTCGTGCATTAGAAGTTCTCAAAGAGGTTGATTTTATTTTAGCCGAGGATACCCGCGAAACTCTTAAACTCTTAAACTTTTACACCGTTAAAACGCCGGTTATCTCTTATTTTCAGCATAGTTCTTTAAAAAAAATTGACCACATTTTAGGTTTACTTGAACAAGGGAAAAATTTAGCTTTGGTTTCTGATGCCGGAACGCCCGGAATAAACGACCCGGGCGGGAAGCTAATAGAAGAGGTTGTCAAAAAGTTCGGCGATTCGGTTTGGGTTGTTCCAGTGCCCGGACCAAATGCGGCGATAACTGCTTTGAGTATCTGCGGTTTTAATACCGACCGCTTCTTGTTTCTGGGTTACCCGCCCCATAAAAAAGGCCGAAAAAAGTTTTTCACCGAGATATCTCAATCTAAATATCCAGTTGTATTTTATGAATCAGTTCATAGAATTTTAAAAACTTTAAATGAATTGAACCAGTTTGAAAATTTAAAAGATCGACAGACTGTGGTTGCCCGCGAGCTGACTAAAAAGTTTGAAACAATTTATCGGGGAACAATTTCTGAAATCCTGCCTCAAATCGAGAAACAAAAACTCGGCGAATTCGCGGTTGTAATTAAAGATGGGAAGTAAGTTAAAAGATAAAGTAAAATATGATAAAATAAAAGGAGGACATCCTCCTTTTTTAAGATTATGAGAAGTACAACTTTTATTTCCAAAAATGAGTTAAGGTCTTTGTACGAAGATAAAAAACTATCTATTCCAGAAATAGCCAAGTTTTATAATTGTTCTAATTCAAAAATTTGGGCAAACCTATGGAAATACAATATTAAGCGTACAAGATGCAAAGAGATTCGTATTTCTAAAATAGATTTAGAGAATTTGTATTTAAAAGAAAATTTATCTATTACAAAAATTGCTCAAAGATATACTTGTGGCAAATCAACTATTGAAAGCAAATTAAGAAAATATAGCATAGCTACTAGAAGTAAATCCGAAGCATTAAAACTTGTTCCGCGAACTGAAAAATATAAAATATCAAAAGAAAAATTAGAGCAACTTTATTGGGGAGAAAAACTATCTGTATATAAAATTGCTGAAATATATAATTGTAGTCCATCGGCTATATTTGCTAAGTTTAGGAAATTTGGCATACCTAGAAGAACCGATATCGAAGGGATTATACTAACAAACGACGAAAGATGTAGAAAGATAGCAGAAGCTGTCATTAAATATCCTAAAAAAGATTTTAATGGTTCTGGAGGCGAAAAGGCTTATTTATTAGGCTTTTGTTTAGGAGATATGAATGTTACTAAAAGGAAGTATGGAAATACGATTTATGCAGCTTCTTGTACAACCAAAAACGAACAGATTGCATTAATGAAAGATTTATTCAAAAGTTTTGGACATATTCATATAAATCAAAATAAGAAAGATACAAAAAGCGGACAAATAAATAGTTTTCATTTTGTCGCTAACTTAAATTCTTCATTTGATTTTTTATTAAATAAGAAAGACAAGATTGAGAAGTGGATTTTAGAGGATAATGATTATTTTACTTCATTTTTAGCTGGTTATGTAGACGCTGAGGGTTCTTTTGGGATTTATAATGGATTTGGAGAATTTGCTTTAGGCAGTTATGACAAGAATATTATCAATCAGATTCATTGCAAATTAAAGTTTTTAAATGTAAAAACTGATAAACCGCGCATAATGGTAAGAGCGGGGTATATTGATAAAAGAGGCATCAGAACTTTTAGAGATCTTTGGAGTTCTAGAATAAGAAGAAAATACGAATTATACAAATTTATAAATTTAATTGAACCGTATATAAAACACGCAAAACGTAAAAATGATTTATTAAAAGTTAAAGAAAATGTAGTTTCACGGTTAAGTGTCCAATGAATAAAAAGTTTTATATTACCTCCAGCCTCCCTTACATAAATTCGGACCCTCATCTTGGGTTTGCTTTAGAATTAGTGCAGGCTGATGTAATAGCGCGCTATCATCAATTGTCTGGTGACGATGTTATTTTCAACACCGGGACCGATGAACACGGTCTCAAAGTTTATAGAAGGGCAGAAGAGGTGGGTAAATCCCCTAAATCGTACGCGGACGAATACGCCGAAAAGTTTAAAAACTTAGCCAAAACTTTAAATATAAGTATTACCCACTTTATAAGAACTACCGACGAGCGTCATAAAAGAGCGGCGCAAGTTTTTTGGGAGAGGTGTTTTAAGAACGGAGATATATACAAAGCTAAATATAAGATTAAATATTGCGTGGGCTGCGAACTTGAAAAAACTGAATCCGAGCTTGAGAATGGTTGTTGCCCTCTACATCCAAATCTCCCAATTGAGGAAATAGAAGAAGAAAATTACTTTTTTAAATTCTCCAAGTATCAAAAACCTTTATTAAAGTTTTATGAAAACAATCCTAATTTTGTTATCCCAGATTTTAGATTTAACGAAATTAAGAGATTCGTTGAGGGCGGATTAAAAGATTTTAGTATATCCAGGTTGGCGTCGAAACTGCCATGGGGAGTGTCCGTGCCCGGAGATCATGACCATGTAATGTTCGTATGGTTTGATGCTTTGATAAACTATATTTCTACATTAGGCTGGCCTGATGATGAAAAAATATTCAGCGAATTTTGGCCCGGAGTGCAGATTGCAGGCAAAGATAATCTTCGTCAACAGTCTGCTATGTGGCAGGCAATGCTTATGTCTGCCGGTTTGCCAAATTCAAGACAAATCTTAATTCATGGATTTATAACTGTTGATGGACAGAAAATTAGTAAAAGTTTAGGAAATGTCATTGATCCATTTCATTTAGTAAAAAAATACGGCGTTGACCCAGTTCGGTATTATTTATTGCGCGAGATTCCTTCTCACGAAGACGGAGATTTTTCTTATCAGAAATTCGAGGCGCGCTATAATGCTGATTTGGCGAATAACTTAGGAAATTTAGTATCGCGAGTAGTTGCTTTAATTGAGAAGTTTTTTAATGGTAGTTTTGCCTATTCCCGAAAGTTTGTTTTAAAGGAAGTAGACGATAAAGTTATAGATACCTGGAAAAAGTACAATGAGAACATAAATAATTTTAAGCTTTACATCGCCTTGGAAAGCGTTTTTTCTTTGGCTGATTTTGTTAATTTATATATTGATGAAAATAAGCCCTGGGCTTTATCGGAAAATCCGGAGCGTTTGAATGTGGTCATTACTAATCTGGTCGTGATTTTATTGAATATCGCTTGGTTTTTAAAGCCATTTTTGCCAGAAACCTCGGACAGAATTTTTGAAGTTTTAGGAGCCGATAAAAACGGCAATTCCTGGGAAGAAAAACCATTTAAGGTAAAACCACAAATTTTATTCCCTAAAATATAGTATGAACTTTAATGAGTTTAAAAATAAACTAATTGAGATTCGTCGGCTTCAATCAGCAGTAGCGTTACTTAACTGGGATCAGCAAGTTTATATGCCGCCCGAAGGAGTGGGTGAGCGATCTAGAACTATCGCGGCATTAGCCGGCCTTATTCACCAAAAATTTATTTCCAAAGAACTTGAGAGCGACCTTTTAATTCTTAGAAAAAGACAATCCAGATTAACCACTAAGCGAAAAGCTGTTGTGCGGGAGGTTTGGCGAGATTTTTCTCGCGAAAAAAAACTACCTCAAAAGTTTGTTGAAGAACTCGCCCGAGCCGCTTCTTCGGGATATAGTATTTGGAAAGAGGCAAGAAAAAAGTCGGATTTTAATTTGTTTGTGCCCCAGCTTAAAAAAATCGTTAACCTTAAAAGAAAAGAAGCCGAATACGTCGGCTACAAAAACTCTCCTTACGATGCTCTTATAGATGTATATGAACCGGGAGTTGTTTCCGAAGAAATATCAGCAATCTTTTTTGAACTCAAATCTTTTTTAATTCCCTTTATTAAAAAGATTAAAAATTCTTCAGTGAAGATTGACCCTAATTGTATCATGGGTAACTTTGATACTAAAAAACAAATAGATGTTTTTAAGTCCATTATTAAAAAAATCGGATTTGATTTTGAAAAAGGAAGGCTTGACGAAACAACCCACCCTTTTTGTACCAACTTTCATCCTTGTGATGTTCGGATTACAACCCGTTTTTCAAAAAATGATGTTATGTATTGCTTTTCCAGCGTTATTCACGAGATGGGGCACGCGCTTTACGAACAAGGGATTCTTCCCGAGAATTTTGGAACGCCTTTGGGAGAATCTGTTTCTTTGGGGATTCATGAGTCGCAGTCGCGCCTATGGGAGAAAATAGTCGGCCAAAGCAAACACTTTTGGGTTTACTTTTATCCGTTATTAAAGAAAAATTTCCAGGATCCTTTTGTTAATGTTTCGCTTGAAGAATTTTACAGGATTATAAATTTAGTAAAACCAAGTTTAATTCGGACAGAGTCAGACGAGGTTACTTATAACTTACACATTATTTTGCGATTTGAAATAGAAAAAGAACTTATTGAAGGCAGTATTGACGTTGCCGATCTTCCCGAGATCTGGAACCAAAAAATAGAAGAATATCTGGGTCTGAAAGTAAAAAAAGATGCTCTCGGCGTTTTACAGGATGTTCATTGGTCTGGAGGCGATTTTGGTTATTTCCCGACTTATACTCTGGGCAATTTATACGCGGCTCAATTTTATGCCGCTGCAAAAAATGATATTCCAGGGCTGGAAAAGAAGGTTTCTTTAGGCCAATTTTCGCCTTTGCTTGGCTGGCTTAGAAGTAAAATTCATATGCACGGTAAATTTTATACCGCTGGAGATTTAGTTCGCAACATAACGGGCGAGAATCTTTCAACTAAATATTTTGTCGATTACCTTGCTAAAAAGTATAAAGATATTTACAAGTTAAAGATATGACTTCGTATAATCCTTCAAAAATAGAAAAAAAGTGGCAGAAAGAGTGGTTAAAAAAGGAACTCTATTTTACCAAAGACAAAGTTAAAGGCAAGAAAAACTTTTATCATTTGGTGATGTTTCCCTATCCGTCGGGTGATCTGCATATGGGCCATTGGTATAATTACGGGCCGGCTGATGTTTATGCCAGATTCAAAAGGATGCAGGGATATAATATAATGTCGCCCATCGGTTTTGATGCTTTTGGTTTGCCAGCAGAAAACGCGGCCATAAATAGAAATCTCGATCCAAAGGAATGGACTTACAGCAACATTAAAACAATGAAAAAACAGTTGAGTCAGATAGGGACGATTTTGGATTGGTCGCGAGAAGTAATTACTTCTGAACCAAATTATTACAGATGGACCCAGTGGATTTTTTTGAAGCTTTACGAAGCTGGACTGGCCAAAAGAGAAAAAGTTTTGGCCAACTGGTGTCCCCACTGCAAGACTATTTTGGCTAATGAGCAGGTTCAGGATGGCAGATGTGAAAGATGTGATACAGTCGTCGAACAAAGATTGCTTGATCAGTGGGTTTTTAAAATTACCAATTACGCCCAAAAACTTTTAGATGGTTTGAATGGAATTAACTGGCCGGAAACGACCAAGATTTTGCAGAAAAACTGGATTGGCCGCTCCGAAGGCGCATTAATAAAATTCCAGATTCCGAATTCCGAAAATTATATAGAAGTTTTTACCACCAGGCCTGACACAATTTTCGGCGCCACTTTTATGGTCCTGGCGCCGGAGCACAAACTCGTTAAAAAAATTACCAAAGACCAACAACTGGGCCAGGTAAATAATTATCTTGAAAAGACAAAAAAGAAAACAGAACTGGAGAGATTGGCCCAAGTAAAAGAAAAAACTGGAGTTTTTACCGGCGCTTACGCCGTTAATCCAGCTAACAGCGAAAAAATTCCAATCTGGATTTCTGATTTTGTTTTGCCTCATTACGGCACCGGCGCGATTATGGCTGTTCCGGCCCATGACCAAAGGGATTTAGAATTTGCGAAAAAGTTTAAGTTGCCAGTGAGACAGGTTATTGCACCACATCTTATTGACTATAAAAATCCGCCTCGCGATGGCAAGAAAAATGCACCACGTACGGTGGTTCAAGGAATTATTAAGCATTGGGAAAAAGATGAAGTGATTCAGATTGTTTGGAAAGGACTTTCTTGGAAAACATTTGTTATAGGGGGGGCAGAGGAAGGAGAAGACGTTGAGTCAGCGGTACAGCGCGAGGTTAGAGAAGAGACAGGATACACTAATATTCGTTCTATACGGCGCATTACTCCAGAAATACGTTCGGAATGGTACGCTGACCATAAAGATGAAAACCGTTATGCTCGAATGAACATTTTTTTGGTGGAATTAGATGGACCGGAGCGGGAAGAAATGACTGATGAAGAAAAAAAGAAACATGATGTTCTTTGGGTTTCGCGGGGTGCAATACCGTCTTTTGCTCCAGTTGGCGAACTTGATTATATTATTGCCGGACTGAATGAACCAGAAAAAGCTTACACTGGTGAAGGAATTGTCATAAACTCCGGCAGATTTTCCGAGATGCCTTCCGAGAAAGCAAAGTGGGGGATCACTAAATTTGTCGGTGGAGAGAGAAAAATAACTTATCGGCTTCATGACTGGATTATTTCTAGACAAAGATATTGGGGTGCACCAATTCCAATGATTCATTGTCCCAAATGCGGAACTTTGCCGGTTCCAGAAAAAGATTTACCGGTATTACTGCCCAAAATTAAAGATTACAAACCGCCCGGGACCGGGGAGTCGCCTTTAGCCAAGTCAGAAGAATTTGTAAAAACAAAATGCTCGAAATGTTTTGGAGAAGCCAGACGAGAAACTGATACGATGGATACTTTTGTTGACTCGGCTTGGTACTTTTTAAGATACGCTGACCAGAAAAACAGAAGAGAGTTCGTTTCAAAAGAGAAACTAAAATCATGGTTGCCAGTGAGTATGTATATTGGCGGCCAGGAGCATGCCACTAAGCATTTGCTTTACGCGAGATTCATTACCAAAGTTTTGCATGATTTGGGTTATTTGAATTTTGACGAACCATTTACAAGTATGAGGCACCAGGGATTAATTTTAGGGTCGGATGGGAATAAAATGTCTAAATCACGCGGCAACGTGGTTGATCCGGATGAGATGGTTAAAAAATTCGGTTCTGATTTGGTGCGGATGTATCTTTGTTTTATGGGTCCTTATGAAAATGGCGGGCCGTGGGATCCGAAAGCAATTGTTGGAGTATTCAGATTTTTAAATAGGGTTTGGAGTCTGTTAGAAAAATCCAAAATCGCCTACTCCGCCGAAGCAGCTTCGGCTGCGAAGGCCGGGCAAAATCCAAATGACAAAGAAATAAACAGAATATTCTATAAAGCAATCAAGAAAGTCGGTGAAGATATTGAAAATCTCAAATTTAATACGGCGGTCAGCGGGCTGATGAAACTACTTAACTCAATAGAAGATTCTATAAATAAAGGTTTCAAGTTTAAAGTTTCAAGTTTCAGGATTTTTTTGAAACTTCTTGCTCCGTTTGCGCCTCATATGGCCGAAGAACTTTGGAGAGAGGTTTTAAAAAACAAAAATTCCATTCATCTTGAAAAATGGCCCCAGTACGACCCGAAACTTATTAAAGAAGAAATGATTGATTTGGTTATTCAAGTTAATGGAAAGGTGCGAGATACAATTAGGATTCAAAGAGATTTGCCGGAAAAAGAAGCCCGAGATTTAGCTTTGAAATCAGAAAAAATCAAAAAACATATTGCCGGAAAAGAAATAAAGAAATTTATTTACATCCTAGGTAAATTGGTTAATTTTGTTACATGAAAGTGATTAAAACTGATTTAAGCGGCGATTTTGACGAGGCGATTCAAGAAGCGATCGCCGTTTTAAAAATGGGTGGGACAATTGTTTATCCGACTGATACTTTGTATGCTCTTGGTGCCAATGGTTTGGAAATAGGGCCAGTGGAAAGAATTTTTAAAGTTAAGCAGAGGCCAACAAGCAGGCCTCTTCCGATTGCTGTTAAAAACATGGATTGGGCCAAAGAACTCGCTTTTATTTATGGAAAAGAAAAAAAAGTATTAGAAAAAGTTTGGCCTGCCCCTCACTTGATTTCGGCTGGCGCTGAAAGCGCAAAAGATGCAAAGCATATGACTAAATCAAGTGAGGGGCCTGGCCAGGTAACCGTAGTTTTGCCAAAACGAACTATTGTGCCGGATATTTTGACTTCAGGAAGACCGAGTGTGGCCATGCGAATTATAAATAGTTCTTTTGTCGATAGGCTGCTAGGCAAATTCGGCTATCCGATTACTTCAACTTCAGCCAATATTTCTAATGAGCTTCCATCAAATAAAATTCTGGATATTATTGAAAGGTTCGAAAAATCAGATTTTAAGCCCGATTTAATTATCGATGCAGGAGACTTGAAAGAATCCGGACCCTCGACTATTTTAGATCTTACTTCTGGTAAGCCCAAAATTTTGAGAGTTGGATTATCCAACCCCAAAAAACTTTTAGAGCTTTTAAAACTATGATTAAAGACTTAATCAAAAAAGAACTTGCCAGACAGAAGAAGGTTATTAATCTGATTCCTTCGGAAAACTATCCGTCCAAAGATGTCCTGCGTGCTTTGGGTTCGCAGTTGACTTCAAAGTATGCCGAAGGCAAGTCTCATCAAAGATACTATTTCGGAAACAAAGTTGTAGATGAAATTGAAGATGAAGTCAGTAATTTGGTTTACAAGGTTTTTAAAATTTCTCCGAAAAACTGGGGAGTGAATGTTCAACCTTATTCTGGCAGTATTGCTAACTTAGCCGTTTATTTAGGAGTTCTTGATCTTGGGGATAGAGTCTTGGCGATGTCGCTTGAACAAGGCGGACATTTAAGTCATGGCCATAAAGTAAATTGGACCGGAAAATTTTTTGAATTCCAGCATTACGGCGTTGGTCGCGACGGTTTTATAAATTATGAAGAGATTTTAGTAATCGCCCAAAAATTTAAACCCAAACTGATTGTTTGTGGGGCGACTGCTTATCCAAGAATTATTGATTTCAAAAGGTTCAGGGAGATAGCTGATTCAGTCCCTTCGACAGGCTCAGGGCGAGCCGGTGCTTTAATGATGGCTGATATATCTCATATTGCCGGTTTGATTGCTGGCGGAGTTCATCCATCGCCGTTTCCATATGCTGATGTTGTAACTACAACTACCCAAAAAACTTTAAGAGGACCTCGAGGGGCAATGATTATAAGCAGAAAAGATTTGTCGGATAAAATCGATAAAGCAATTTTCCCGGGGCTTCAAGGCGGGCCACATCTGAATGTACTCGGCGCAATGGGCGTGGCCCTTGAAGAGGCATTAAAACCGAGTTTTAAAAATTATGCAGAACAGGTAGTTAAAAATGCCAAGGTCTTAGCTGAAGAATTAAAAAGTCTTGGTTTTAAAATAGTAACCGGGGGAACTGACAATCACTTAATTCTTGTTGATGTTGCCCCTTTGGGTTTAACTGGGAAACAAGCCGGAGAAAAATTAGAGGAAGCAGGGGTTATCGTAAATAAAAATATGATTCCGTTTGACCAGCGAAAACCTTGGGATCCATCCGGTATCCGCCTCGGCACTCCGGCCGTGACTACCCGGGGAGCCAAAGAAAAAGAGATGATTAGGATAGCTAAAACAATCAGCCAAATTTTAAAATGATTATTAACGGTAGAAAAATCGCCCAGAAGATTTTAGAAGCCCTTCGACAGGCTCAGGGTAAAAAGTTAAGACTTGTTGGAGTTTTAGTAGGGCAAAATCCAGAACTAAAAAAGTTTATTGAACTGAAAAAGAAAGCGGCCGAAGAAATAGGAGTTGAGTTTAAAGCTTACGAATTTCCGGAAAATATCAGTAATAATCAGTTAAGAGAGGAACTAAATAAAATAGTTAAAGTTAAAACCACTCACGGAGTCATCATTGAACTTCCATTACCCAGTCATTTAAATACCCAGTATTTATTAAACACGATTCCGGAGGAAAAGGACGTCGATGTTTTGTCGGAAAAAAGCCAGGGTAAGTTTTATTCCGGTAAATCAAAAATTTTGCCGCCATCAGTTGAAGCGGTGAAGCAGATTTTTGAGGAATACAATGTTGGGCCAAAAGGGAAAACCGCGGCGGTTTTCGGATATGGACTTCTGGTTGGCAGGTTGGTCAGCTATTGGTTGGTTGGTCAAGGCGCGACAGTTTCAATAATTACCGAGTTCACCAAAGACGCAGATAAAATTTCAAAAGAAGCAGATATAATAATTACTGGGGTTGGTAAGCAGAATTTAATTACTGAAGAAATGGTGAAGGAGGGTGTGGTGATAATTGATTTTGGCAAAGATGCGGATTTTGAAAATGTTTCAAGAAAGGCGGGTTTGATTACGCCGCCGGTTGGAGGAATCGGGCCAATCGTTGTAGCATCAGTCCTGAAAAATTTAGTCGGGTTAAATACATGACTCTTGAATTATCTTACACGTGTAATTTAATTCAAGAATGAGTGTGAATTTTATAGATTACGGAATAATTTTTTCCGCTAAATATCTGGGTTATGTTTTATTGGCAGTTTTTTTGATTTTATTTATTAAGAATCGCAATAAAAGTTTTTTATTAGTTCCTTTGATTTCTGCTTTGGTTTCAAGATTTGTCTTTACGGAGATAATTAGGTTTTTTTACTTCCGGCCACGCCCGTTTGTTGAAAAAGCACTAATCCCTTTAATTGAGCATGCTCCTGATGCTTCTTTTCCATCCGGCCACGCCGCTTTTTATTTTGCCTTGTCTGTTGGCGTTTACTGGCACAATAAAAAAGCCGGCTTATGGTTTTTTGCGGCTAGTGCCGCAATCAGTCTGGCCCGCGTCTTTGCCGGGGTCCATTATATTTCTGATATTTTAGGAGGTTTTGTTGTAGCTATTTTATCTTATTGGTTAGTTAAAAGTTTTTCAAAAAATTTTGTTAGTTTTTTCAAAAAAAAGCAGGACCAGATTTCGGTCCTGCCGTAGAACTGTCGGCGTTTTTGAGGCGCCTGAAGGTACTATCGGATTTGGCAGATGCGAAGTACGATGTAGCCTATTCTTTTTCCTTCATTGGTCAGGTTTTCTGTGACTTCGTTTTTGCATTCATCGCAAGCGAAATCTCTTAGCAGATGGTGCCTGCCTCGGACGCTGATTGCCCATCTTGCCATATTCTTGCATGTTTCTCCGAGGATTTCTCCACCGCACAACGGTTGGTTCACGGTCGGCTCCTTTCCCTTTATTGTTTTTGATGCAGCTTGGAAAAACAAAAAAGTGGGGGATACCCGCTTTTTGCTTCTTTAACTAGACTATAGGATGGTAAAATAAAAGTCAAGTGGAAAACTGCGAAATGCGTTCGGACTAATTCAAGAAGCTAAATGCCCGGGGAGAGAGTCGAACTCTCACGACCTTGCGGTCAATGGGTTTTGAACCCATCGTGTCTGCCAATTCCACCACCCGGGCAGTAGGCTTAATTACGAAAAGCTGTTTCGTAATTAAGCCCTATTGTATCAAAATTTCAGCCGATTTACAATTGAATTAATGGCTAAGATTTTGGGCATCATCAATGTCAAAGGCGGAACCGGGAAGACAACCACGGCTATCGCATTGGGCTCATACTTGGCTGCTTTTGGTAAACGTACCTTGATAGTTGATTTAGACCCTCAAGCCAACGCGAGCTTGGGCTTAGGAGTTCGCTTGGATAAGGACCACTATAATCTTTACCATGCACTCGTGGCTGATGCCGAGCCCGGCGCCTTGATTAAGAAAACTTCAATTTTCAATTTGGATATTTTGCCATCATCCGAAAGTCTGGCCGGCGCCAATATCGAGCTTGTTAATTTTAAAAATCGGGAACTCCAGCTGAAAAAAGTTTTAAACAAAGTCAAAGACAATTATGATTTTATCCTGATTGATTGTCTCCCCTCGATTGGGGTTTTAAATGTCAATGCTTTGTCAGCCTCGGATTATGTTTTGATCCCGGTTCAGGCTGAATATTTCGCTTTATCCGGACTCGAACAGCTTTTGAGCATAGTTGATTTAGTAAAAAAATACTTAAATCCGGATTTGCAGATTCTCGGAACTGTAGTGACAATGTTTGACAAAAGGAATCAGTCAGACAGGAATATTTTAAACCAAGTCCATAAGAATTTCCCGGGCTATATTTTTAATGCGGTTATCCCGCGACAGGTTTCATTTGCCGAAGCGCCATCCCTTGGCAAAAGCATTTTACAGCATGATCCTTATTCCAAAGGCGCTCGGGCTTACCGGGAATTAGCGATTGAAGTTTTATCGCGGGTTTTCCCAAGTCCGCAGTAGAACTTAGTCCCGATTTTGTTTACAAAATCGAGGATCCCGATTCGCTAAAGGCGAATCGGGATAAGTAGTAAATAGAAAGTAGAATTATGGAGAGTAAGAGATTTAAAGCAAGAGGATTAAAGGCATTGATTCTGATAAAGCCAAAAACCAAGCCTAAAAGAAAAAAGGAGAGTGTTTACTATATTGAAATTAGGAAAATCAGATTGACCCCTCACTTGCACGCAAGTGAGGGGCAGGCCAAAAAAGAAATTGATAAAAAAGTTCTCAAGGATTTGACCGAATCAATCAGAAAATACGGAGTGATTCAGCCCCTCGTTGTGGCCAAAGTTGAAAAAAGGAAAAGGAGAGGCATTAATGTTTATTACCAGCTTGTTTCCGGGGAAAAGCGGCTACTGGCGGCTAAATCAGCTGGGTTAAGAGTGGTTCCGGCAGTAATCAGAAAGATGGCGGAGTCTTCGACGAGTCATGACAAAGTCTAAGATAATTTTAGTTTTGATGATTGCTTTTGTCTTGGGAGTCGCGAGTGGCTCCTTTTTTGATATATCAGAAAAGCCGGTTTTAATAATCGCTATAGTTGTTAGCTCGATAGTGGCAATATTTTATAAGCGCGGTTCAAGAGTTTTGAGTTTCAAAGCTGCCTTTATTGCTTTTTTGATTTTAGCTTTTTCAGCCGGGGTTTTGCGTTTTGATATTTCAGAATCTAAAACTGAAATTTTAACTAATTTTAATGATATTAATAGTGACGTCCAATTATTAGGATATATAGCCAGTGAGCCGCAAAGATTAATTGATAAGCAAAGGCTTTTACTCCAAATAAAGGAAATCAGAGCCTCGGATTATGTTATTTTTACGGATGAAAAAGTTTTGATAACCACTAATCTTTACCCAGAATTTGGATACGGCGATTTGTTTTTAATTGAGGGGAAGTTGCAATCGCCGAAAAACTTCGATGACTTTGATTATATAAATTATTTGGCCAAAGACGGGATTTTCTCATTAGCTTATTATCCTAAAATTTCTAAGGTTTCCAGAGATGATTTTTCCCGGCCTAAAGAGATTGCCATTCTCGAAAATTTAAAAATCAGTTTATTTAAAAATATTTTCAAAGTTAAAAAAGTTTTTGAAGAATCAGTTGAAAGGGTAATTGCCGAGCCTAATGCTGCTTTGGTTAATGGAATTTTGCTTGGTTCGCGGCAAAATATTCCTCAAGACTTGAGAGAAGCTTTTAACAAAACCGGCACCACTCATATTCTAGCCATCTCCGGCTATAACATAACCATTATTGGCCTGTATATTTCTTTTTTACTTACTTTTTTTATGCGGCGCCAAAAAGCTTTTTGGCTTACGGTTTTGGGGATAATTTTATTTACTATTTTAACCGGAGCTTCGGCTTCAGTGGTCCGAGCAGCGATTATGGGCATTCTGGTTTTAGTGGCTTACCGGGAAGGCAGGTTTTACAGTATGACTAACTCAATTATTTTTGCCGGTGCATTAATGATTGCTTTGAATCCAAAGATTTTGCGCTTCGATGTTGGTTTTCAGCTTTCTTTTCTGGCAACATTAGGTTTAATTTATTTGTCACCTCTTGTCAGGGATAAGTTAGAGCGAGTGCCAAATTTATTGAACTTTAAAGAAAATTTTATTGCCACAGTTTCGGCTCAAATTATGGTTTTGCCGATCATTTTGTATAATTTTGGAAGGTTTTCAATATTATCTTTGCCGGCTAATGTTTTAATTCTTCCGGCGGTGCCTCTGACAATGTTTTTTGGTTTTATCGCCGGCATTTTAGGATTAATTTGGTCACAGTTTGGCCAGGTCGTTGGTTTAGTCGCTTGGTTTTTGGCTGAATACGAAATTTTAATTGTGAAACTATTTTCCTCAATCTTATGATTTCTAAAAGAAAAATTATTATTTTAGGCGCCCTGATTTTTTTCTCATCTCTGGCGTTTGTTGTTGATTCAAAAAGTGAGGACGGGCTAAAAGTTTATTTTTTAGATATTGGCCAAGGGGATTCGGTTTTTATAGAAACCGAAAACAAAATTCAAATTTTGATTGACGGCGGGCCGGATAATAAAGTGATCCAAGAGTTATCCAGAGTGATGCCCTTTTGGGATAGGACCATTGATTTTATCATCTTGACTCATACGGATCATGACCATATCGCTGGATTGCCAGAAGTTTTAAAAAGATACGAGGTTAAAGCAATCATTGAAACCGGAGTTCAATGCGAAAAAGCCGAGTGCCGAGTTTGGGAAGACTTAAAAGAAAAAGAAAAAGCAATAGTCGTTTTGCCAAAGCTGGGTGATTCTATAGTTTTTGATGAAAATACAAAACTTTTATTTTTAAGCCCTTTTGAAAGCGTGGCCGGAGAAAAAGTTTCAAAGGCCAATAATACTTCCATTGTGGCAAAGTTTGTCTATGGCGAACATAGTATTTTACTTACCGGCGACATCGAAAAACAGATTGAAGAAAAACTGGTTTTAGCCGGAATTAATATCGACTCTGATTATTTAAAAGTTCCGCATCACGGTTCGAAGACCTCAACGACCGAAGAATTTTTGGAAAAAGTATCGCCATTTTCAGCTTTCATTTCTGTTGGAATGAAGAATAACTATGGGCACCCCCATCCGGAGGTTTTGGAACGGCTTGAAAAAAGAGACATAAGATATTATCGTACTGATGAACTCGGCAACATTTTGTTAAATTGTAAGCTTAATCAATCATGTCGAGTAAATTCCAAAATCCAAATGACAAATGACAAATAAATTCCAAAATCCAAATTCCAAAACGAAAAAGATGTCGGAAATTCTAGCCGACCCGAAACACCCTAAAGAAGAGAAGACTTTGGTTTTAATAAAACCGGATGCGGTAAAGAGGGGGTTAATTGGTGAGATGATAAAGCGATTTGAAACCCGGGGGCTTAAGATTATTGGTCTTAAAATGGTTCAGGGAACGCCCAAAGATTTTGATAGCCATTATCCGAAAAGTAAGGAATGGATTACTAATTTGGGTTTGAGGACCACGGAAACATACAAAAAGTATAATTATAGTTTGAAAAAAGATTTTGGCAGCGAGAATCCCTTTAAAATCGGGAAGATTTTCAGAGGTTGGCTGATTGATTTAATGTGTTCTGGTCCCGTAGTTAAGATTCTAATTGAAGGAGTCCATGCCATCGATAATGTCAGAAAAATTGTCGGCGATACCCAGCCAACCATAGCTCTTACCGGAACAATCAGGGGCGACTTTAGCGTTGATTCAGCCGGAGCAGCTAATAAATCAAGAAGAGCGGTCTATAATCTTATTCACGCTTCGGGCAATAAAGAAGAGGCCCGGAATGAAATAATGCTTTGGTTTAGTCCGGAAGAAATTTGCGATTATAAAAGAGTGGAAGAGTTGAT
>VMGG01000026.1 GCA_007376425.1 Parcubacteria group bacterium Gr01-1014_2
TTGCTCGAGTTGCCGATAAGTAGGGCGTGTCTACCCCTTTATCCCCTACCTTATAAGCGGCAACTCTTCGCAAAGATACCGGCCATTTCACAAGACACGCCTCAAATCAGAAATTGGTACAGCCGAGCCGGTTTCTAATATACGGTTTTATCTTTCTTTATACTTACTACCACTAACTCGATAAGCTTCAATCTCATATTTGTTATTTCTGTACCCTTTTTTTAAAAGTTCAACCCAGTAAAGAATTGGCTGAATGATGGGTATACGTTCGTGTTGTCGAACATGTACTATTTCATGTTCTAAGTCCCTATCAATAATTTTGTGGCTCAAAAGAATAGCATGTCCTATTGTCATTGCTCTTGCATGCCTCATGTAACCAATTGTCCACCAAAATCTTTTTACTTTGATTACTACAGCATAAGGATTTACCCTCCATTTAAACGATTCGGGAATAGAAACTAAGCCCACTAACAGGCCAAAGAATGTATATGGAATATTGAGAATGAACCCAATCATTTTTTCTTTTCGGGCTGCGCTGGCGAGTTCTGACGAGACGGAATCTGAAAAATAACTGGCGAGGGGTATACCGATTTCTGAACTGCCAAGGGAGCAGATAACAAATAACCGAAAGAGAGTGAAAATTTGCCGATGACAAATAGGGTGGAGGGTGCCTTATTTGTCGGCAAATGTTTATTTGAGTTCTACCTTTCCGCCGGCTGCTTCAACTTTCTTCTTCAACTCCTCGGCTTCCTCTTTTTTCACGCCCTCCTTCAAAGTTGATGGCAAGTTATCTACCATGTCTTTGGCTTCCTTTAATCCTTTGCCGGTTGCATCTTTAACTACTTTAATGACTTGAATCTTGGTTAAGCCGGCATCAGTCAAAACAACGTTGAAAATTGATTTCTCTTCAGCTGGTTCGCCAGCGGCTGCACCTGCACCTTGCGGCATCATCATTGGCATCGCCGAAGCGGAAACGCCGAATTTTTCTTCAAGCGCTTTAACAAACTGGGAAAGTTCTAAAACCGACATTGTCTCAATCTGTTTTAGTAAATCTTCGAATTTTTCCATATAATTATCTCTTAATTTGACTTAGTACTCCGACCAATCCTCTGATATTGCCTTGCAATGCATTCACAAGACATGATAGAGGATATCTTATAACTCCGACAACTCGGCCAATCAAAATTTCTTTTGACGGCAGAGTGGCCAGTTCAATTAAAATATCTTTTGAAATAATCTTTTTACCTGCCCCGTAGGGTCGCGAAGCGACTCCTTCGGGGTCTTCTATATTTAAACCAAAATAAAGCAATAACGCCTCATTCTTTTTTGATAATTTATGTAAAACTTTTACTGGTTCAACCAAATCCTGATAAGCCAATAAAACAGCGACTGAACCGTTTAATTCCTTTGCTTTAACCTCGTCGCTAATTGAAAATTTCTGCAAGACCAGATCCAAAAGCGTCTTTTTTAAAACAACATATTCTGCATCTGCCTTTTTCAAATCTTTCTTCAGTTTTTCCATCTCTGAAAAATTAAGCCCCTTTTTGCCCCTCTGGTTAAATGAGGTAAAAACCAAAACTTTGGCCTTTTTGATTTTTTCAGCCATCTTATTAACGATTTCAACTTTTTGGGCCTTAGTTTTAGGCATAAAAAAAGTTTCCGCGAGGAAACCAAAATAGATTACCTCGGTGAGATTTACGGCATATACCAACTCACTTTCTACGGCTTTAACTTTATTATATTTATTGTAAGTAAATTGTCAATCTACCTATAGATCACCCGGTTTTGATTATGCTCATCAAGAGTCTTAGAAAAAATAGTCCGGCCGTCATCGCGCGCCGACAAATAATACCAGTACTCGCTTTCAACCGGATTCATAGCGGCATTAATCGCCTTGAGGCTGGGATTTGAAATTGCCCCGGGCAGCAATCCTTTATACAAATAAGTATTATAAAGCGAGTCAAGATTTTTATCACCGTTATTAATTTGACGACAAGTAGGATCAGTTTTATCAGGATCAATCATTAAAACACATTTTACATAAACCAAGGTGGCGTCGACTTGCAAGCCGATTTCCGACTCAAACCTCTTCCATAAAATTCCGGAAACAAGTCTCATATCTTCTTCGGTCTGGACTTCCCTTTCAAGCATTGAAGCCATAATTAAAATGTTTTTTAATTCTTCGGGCGATTTGGGATAACGAAAATAAACTTTTTTATTGAAATTATCCAGCATTGTTTCTACCACCAAAACCTCTGAACCTCTCTGAAACCTGTAAGTGTCAGGGAAAAGATATCCCTCTAAATCCATCTCCTTATACTTTGCCAAAAAATCATACCTGCCAGAAGAATTGTCAAAACTTTTTGATAATTTCAGAAATTCTCTGCCGCTTTTAATTACTCCTTTTTCTTCCAAAACCAAGGCAATATCTTTAGTGGTCCAACCCTCAAAAATTCTCATTTCCACATCTGAACCCTCAATAAAATTCGTAAAAATATCCTTGACCGAATATTTCGGCCCGATTGAATAACGGCCCGGTTTGACTAAATCGCTTCCGCTGAAAAAAGTATATAGTCTCACTAAAAATTTATTTCTTACTAAGCCTGCATCTTCAAGGCGGGCAATAACAGAACTAAGATTTTCTCCCCTCTCGATTTGAAATTCTACCTTTTCAATAACTACTCTTTCAATATAGATTTCGTCAATAAAATAAAAAAGGGCCGATAAAAAAATCACAAAGGCGATAATGACTAAATAGCCGCTTCTAATAGGGTTCACCCCCACACCATAACAAGGATATGCTTAAATTTCCATTCAGAAATTTAACCAAACCGATGTCATGCATTTAATTAATTTATTTTATGAATTGCTTGCTAACTAATTTACAATCCCACCCAAAGAATAAATCCTTGTTTGGTGTGGGGGTTCATACGATTACTGCTCCTGATTTTGTTCTTCAAGAGGAACGACTCCGGTGACGCTTTGAGGAGGAATTTTACGGATACCTTTTTCTAACTCACTGATTTTATTTTCTAAAATTTGGTTACCCCTATTAAATTCTCTGATTTTATAAAGTTCTGCTAGCGCATTGGCTAACTGGCCTTTTTCTTCGTAAAGCAAGGCTAAATACCAGCGGGCATTTGAAAAATCTGGAAAAATTGTAGTCGCCCTCTGGAATTCATTAAAAGACTTTTCTTTTTGACTATCGCGGTAGTAAAGAAGGCCGAGTTGCAAAGCAATATTAGCATCAAGAGGATTCACAGCCTTGGTTATTTCAAGCTGTTTAATAGCATCTTTGGTCCGACCCTCCCGCTCATACACTGCCCCAAGATTATAGATGGCCAACACGTAATTGGGCTTCAGCTCTACTGCTTTTTTATAATTTTCTTCAGCTAATTTTAAAGTTTCGAGAATCTGGTTTTGAAAATTAGCCCGACTTTGGGTGTTTAAACCAGTGCTTCTGGAAATAATCTGTCTTAAAAATTCGGCTTTAGTTAAATTAATATTGCCGCTTCTTAAGTATGGCGTCGGATCTTTTGGAGAGAGCTTCGAGTATTCCTGATACATTTTTACTGCCCACTGGTCAGAGCCGTCTATTAAATTAATCAAACTCTCATAAACCAGAGCCCGCGATAACCAGTTTAGCGAGTCTTCTGGATTTCTTTGGCTTGTCTCATTGGTTAAATTTATGACTGTAGTCGAAAAGTTTTGAACCCTTGAGGTTATCCCTTCCCGCTGGCTAGAATCTTTAGAATCATTCAAATTTTTAAGTTCTTGACTAATTTCTGAAACAAGCAAATTAGCCAAAGCCCTGGAATACATCCCTTCGCTTCGGTCAAGGTTAATGGCCTCCACTAAAAGCCGGGTTTGTGAATCAACGTCTTGGCTAGCCAGGGCTTTCGCAAATTTTATATTGGCTACATATCTCGAAACAGTAAAGTAAGAACTTATAACCGTCAGGGCTAAAATCCCGACAAAAAAAACTATAGTGATTAAAGAGTGCTTTGGAGATTTTTCCAAATCTACAATTAATTCATCTTTCTGGCTTGAAAATGATAAAGCCAAAAGCCCGAGCACTAAATAAAAGCTAAAAGCCAAGGTTGTATTAAATGGATATAAAACCCAGACAGCAACCAGGGTGGCAAAAATCGGCAAGAGGCCTTTATTTTTCCCACCTACAAAGGATCTGCCGGAGGCGGGAAAACTAAGGTAAAAACCAGTAAAAATCAATAATAGAAAAGCTAAAGAACCTATAAGTCCAAAGGAAATAAGAGAATTAAATAATTCTGAAGTTGGTTCTGAAAATCGCGCATTCCAAAAAGCAGTATTGTTTATTGAAAGGGGTTTATATAAATCATAGGCCAAAGTAAAATTTTCAGGGCCCACTCCAAATAAAGGACTGGTGCTTAAAACATTTTTGGCAATTGTCAGGGAAGCCCCAAAAGACGGCAATACTTCAAGAGGCAAACTAATTCCAAGAATACCGGCCAAATTAAAATTCAGAACCATAAAAATAACGGCGATCAGAACCACTACGGCCGGCCATAAATGATTGAGGACTCTCCAATTGCCCAGCGAATTCGATATCAATACAAAAACCATTCCCGAAATTGCCGCTAACCACAAAACCCACCAGTTAAGAATCAAAAGAAAAAGTAAAGATAAAGCTATGGCCGGTATTTTAAGATAATTGAAGTAAGATTTTTTTTCTAAACCAAGCCTGGAAAAAGAAAAAACAAGTAAGAGGGCGGCCATCATGCCTAAGCTATTAAGTGTGCCGATAGTATTAAAATTCTTTTGAGAAACACCGAGTATTTTAAAAAACGGCAACCAAAACTCTAAAGTTCCTAAAAATAGCGACAAGAATAAAGATATGCCAAAAATATTTAATAGCTTGGGGATATCTTCAGTATCAAAAACATTCAAAATCAAGAAAAATAAAATTACAAAGCCAGCCAAACTTAAAAGACTTTGGTGAAGCCCAAATAAAAGACTGCCAAAAATGCTTTGATATCTAAAATCTGAAAACAAAAGAGTTAATAAAAAAGCGGCAATAAAAATCAAAACAGCATAGTTAGCAAAACTTTTTCTGACAGTAAGCCGGCCGTCAGTAATAACCTGGCCAAAGTATAAAATAAGCGAAGCGGCCGCTAAAGTAAAAATTAAGAGCTGTTTGTTAAATTCAAGTATTTCACTTGTCCAGGGCAGGAAAAAAAGAGGTACTAAAAATACCAAAATATAAACTAAGAGCCGGGAGTACTTTAAAAGGTCGCGACCGCGATTAAGGGTGCTGGACGCCAAAGTCGCCTCGGGTTCGCTAGAGTGCTCTTCAATATTTACTTTTCTTAAAAAATCAATATCTGTCATTATTGTAGCGGTACAAATATGAATCCAGAAATTTTATTTTCTTTAAATTTCCTTTTGGACAACTTGTCTAATACTATCAAATTATCATCTACTGGCGCAACTATTCTGCCTCCGATTTTAAGCTGTCTCTTCCATTCTTTTAGAATTTCGTTTCCTGAAGCTGATGAAATAATTTTATCAAAAGGCGCATATTCTTTTAAGCCTTTTTTCCCGTCACCAACAAATAAACTGACATTCCTGAAATTATACTTTTTTAGGTTTGCTTTGGCAAATTCTTTGAGTTCGGGAATATATTCTATTGAGAAAACTTCGCCGGAGTCCCATACTATTTTCGCTAATAACGCGGTGAGATACCCAGAGCCTGTGCCAACCTCTAAAACATTGCTTGTTGGTTCTGGCTGTAATTTTTCAAGCATTATCGCGATTGTGGTCGGCTGACTAATAGTTGCGCCAAAACCAATTGATAAAGGCCTGTCTTCATAAGCCCGACCTTCACCTTCAGACAAAACAAAATCCTTGCGATCAATGGCTTTGAAAGCATTAATGATTCGCGGGGTTTGAAGAGTTTTATCGGAAATGAGTTTTTCTACGAAATCTTGATTGGTCACTGCGGTGCCTTTTGGTTAAAATCCGAACTTTTTTTGACGAAAATCCGGACTGCGAACTTTGATAAAAACTTTTCCGCTCGGGCGGGCAAAAAGGAAGGGG
>VMGG01000027.1 GCA_007376425.1 Parcubacteria group bacterium Gr01-1014_2
TCTCTAGCTCCGGGGTAGCTCAACGGTAGAGCGGCTCCCTGTCGAAAAAGGCAGCTTTCCGCCGTAAGACGGATTGAAAAATGGGGTTAACTTCCGGAAGCCTAAATGATATAATTCATATGGTAATCAGAAGCCAAGCTCCAATACAGCATCGGAGAAGGTTCAGAGACTAGAGTTTAACTCGTACATTGATAGAGATATCAATGGAAACGCCCCATATCCTAAATAAGGATAATGATATAGTCCACTCCACTACGAAAGTAATGGGCAATGTGTAAGGAGATGGTTGGAGGTTCGAATCCTCCCCCCGGAGCTAGGGAACTTTAAATATTATGCCAAAACGAAAACTGTTCACTTACTTTATCAAAAACTTTACTATTGTTTTGTCGCTGGTTTTAATCTGGCGGGGAATCTGGTACGTACTGGATTATATAGACAAAGGGTTTTTCGGCACTCATGCCTACTCCGCCATCGGTGGAATAATTTTGGGAATTATTCTTCTTTATCTGCCAGATAAAGATTTGAAAGAGATAGAAAAACTTTAGTAATCTTTTAATTTCTCAATCTTATGGTGCTGGCGGATTTTATCCAAAGCCTTGGCTTCAATCTGACGGATTCTTTCCCGGGTAACTCCAAAAACCTTGCCTACTTCTTCAAGAGTATGGGTTACCCCGTCTTTCAAGCCAAAACGCATCTCGAGAATTTTTTGCTCGCGCGGAGTCAGTTCATTTATTATCTCATCAAGATGGTCTTTTAAAATGCGAAGCGAGGCTGACATCTGCGGAGTGATGCTGTCTTCGTCCGGCACAAAGTCGGCCAAGACGCTTTCTTCGTCTTCGCCGCCAATAGGCACCTCCAAAGAAACTGTGTCTTGAGAGATTTTTTGAATATGCCTAACTTTCTCAACATCCAAACTCATTTCCGCTGCGATTTCTTCGGGCAAAGGCTCGCGGCCCAAATCCTGAACCAAACGCCTAACCACCTGCTGATATTGGTTTATGGTTTCAACCATATGAACCGGAATCCTAATAGTCCGAGCTTGGTCAGCCAAGGCCCGGGTTATCGCCTGCCTAATCCACCAAGTCGCATAAGTTGAAAATTTAAATCCTTTTTTATAGTCGAATTTTTCTACGGCCCGGAAAAGACCGATATTTCCTTCCTGGATTAAATCGAGCAAAGTCAGATTCGGAGAACGGCCAATGTATTTTTTGGCAATCGAGACCACCAAGCGCAGATTCGACTGAATCAGTTTCTGCTTGGCCGACTCGTCGCCTTTTAATATTTTTTTTGCTAAATCAACTTCTTCTACCTGTTTTAAAAGTGGATAGCGGCCAATTTCTCTTAAATAAAGCTGGACTGAATCAGTGCCTAATTCTGAAATTTCTTTCTCTAACTGCTTATCTTTTTCAAATTCTTTTATCTTTTCCTCTTCTAGAACTTTGCCGCTTTCAACTATATTTATATTGGCGGCTTCAAGGCGATCATAAAGTTTTTCAAGGCCAAGAACGTCCTTCTCGATCTCCGGAAAATTCTGGAGTATTTCAGCTTCGGTCACAAAACCTCGGTGCCGGCTTTTAATAATAAGCTGGGTAATTTTATTTTCGTTAAAAACTACTTCCTTTTTAGGCCTACCCCGTCGCCGAAGAGTTTTTTTTATTTTTGGTGGCCTGCCCCGCTTAGCTGGCTTTGCCCGGCGAATTTTTTTGTGCTTTAAAACAGCCTTTCTCTTTAGGCCTTTTTTTCTAGTCTTTTTTACCTGCTTTTTCTTTTTCTTCATCTACAGAGAAGCGAGTTTATTTGAGAAATTCCAAACCTTCTGAAGCAAAAGAGGCACTTCTTCCTGGCTTTTTGCCTCTTTGATTTTTAATTCCAGCTCTTTGATTTTTTCCAAGATAAGTTCTTTTTTCAAACTTTTAATCAGCCGCGAGATTTCGCTTTCCAAATCTTTTTCTTCAATGTCGCCGAAAAATTGCTCTGATTTAAATTTTATTAACTCAATCCTTAAATTATCTTCGTAAGGAAAAGGTCCTTTAAGCGCCGCTCCTGATTTTAGGCGCTCGAAAAGATTATTATAAAATTTATCAGAGAAAATTTCAAGTTTGTCTTCTTTCTCTTCAGCCGAGGATAAAACCAGTTCCCCTGCTTTTTGAGGCATTTTAAAAAGTAAAGCTAAAAGTGTCTCTTCCAAAACGAGCCGAGGTGAAGATTCAAATCTTACAAAATCTGCATTACTATCTGCATATCTTTCTCTTTTGTCAGTTTTCATTTCAGCCATTGCTTGAATCAGTATTTTCTGGTCAATTTTAAGTTTATTCGATAAATCATCAAGCCAATGAGCTTGTTCAACTTTATTATCTATTAATTTAACAACTGGCAAAACTTCTTGAGCAATATTTTTTTTGCCTAAAGCTGTTGCCGAGTCGTATTTTTTCAAAGCTTTTTCAATATAAAATTTAACAATCGGCTGGCTTTTCGAAGAAGCTTCAACCCATTTGGCTGGATTTTCTTTAACCAGATCAGCCGGATCTTTAGCTGATAAATTTAAAACGCCGACATTAAAACCAAGGGAAATAGATAAATCAATCCCCCGCTTGGCCGCCGTTTCGCCAGCTGAATCCTCATCAAAACACAAATCAAGATTTTGGGTATAACGCCTTAATATCTTTAAATGCTGGCTAGTTAAAGCTGTGCCTGAAGAAGCAACCACATTTTTAATTCCGGCCTGATGAGACATAATTACATCCATATTGCCCTCAACCACGATAGCTTTATCTTTTTTTCTCGTCTCCATTTTTGCTTTGTCCAAACCGTATAAAATTCTACTTTTGTCATAAATTATTGTCTGGGGCGTATTAACATATTTGGCTGCTTCAGCCAATCCTGAACCTGTGGTTCGACCTTGCTCAGAGTTCGACTGAGGCTCACTCGAAGTCCCACCCTGAGCCTTGGTCGAATGGGTCAAAGGATTAGCCGGCCCTTCGACTAGGGCTTCGACTGAGCTCAGCCGAATGTCCTCAGGGCGGGTCTCGAAGACTCGACCCGTAAATCCGACTACTTGCGAGTTAAGATCACTAATCGGAAACATTACTCGGCCTCTAAATCTGTCATAAAAATTACCCTCCTCTTTTTTGACGGTTAGTCCGGAAGCAAAAATTTCTTTTTCTGAATATCCGGCATTTTTCAAAAAAGATTTTAAAGAATTCCAGGTATTGGGCGCCCAGCCCAACCGCCACTCCTTAATTGTTTCATTTTTCAGTCCCCTGCTTTTTAAATATTCAAGCGCTTTTTTACCGCTGTCCGATTCTCCAAGCTGTTTTTCAAAAAATTTAGAAGCTAATTCGGAAATTTCATAAAGTTTATGCTTCTCGCTTACCTTTTCTCTATTAAAATTTTTTAGTTGCACGCCGGCTCTTTTGGCTAAAATCTGGAGGGCTTCCGAAAATTCAACCCCTTCAATCTTCATTATGAACTTAAATTGGTCACCGCCTTCGTTGCAACCACCGAAACAATGCCAAATCTGACGAACAGGAGAAACCATAAATGACGGTGTCTTCTCATTATGGAAAGGGCAAAGGCCTTTAAAATTCATGCCGGCTTTTTGAAGCCGAAGATAACCCTGAACCAATTCAACAATATCAATTCGTTCTTTAATTTGTTCGAGATCGGTCATATGATTAGAATATAGAATTTAGAATGTAGAATATAGAACTTAAGAATTCAGTTCGCTATAGCGAACGGCGTTATCCTTACCCCGATTATGCTTTGCTTCATACATTGCCTTATCAGCCTGCTTGATTAAATCCTCAAAACCAAACCCTTCTTTTAGTTCAGCCACGCCGACACTAACTGTAATCTTTTTTTCATTAATTTTTACCCGGCTTTTAATCGCTTTTCTTATCTCTTCGGCTTTCCGAAAAGCATCGCCTTCGTGAGAACCGACTAATGCTGCCACCAATTCTTCTCCTCCCCACCTCGCGATAAAATCAATATTCCTGACTTTCTGCCTGATAATTTGCGAAACCTGCTGGAGAATCTGATCACCAATCTTATGACCGTAAGTATCGTTAAGTTTCTTGAAATTATCAATATCAAAAAACAGAATGCTGATTGAATCTATATAAAAATGTTTCCTGGTTTCCGGGTTCTCTTTGGCAAAAATAATATCTTTTATCAAACGACTCACTTCTTCCTCAAAACCGCGGCGATTAGAAAGACCAGTCAGCGGATCCTTGGTCGCAAGAGACTTAAGTTCCTTGATTTCCAAATCCTTCCGATGAAGCTCTTGTTTTAGTTTTTGAGTTTCTTCCATTCTAAAAATTATATCAGAAATTTAGCTCAAAAATAAAGGGGCCCGCCCCTCACTTGGATCTACAAAAAACAATTTATTTTTCAAACAACCGTATTTGCAAAACCAAGTGAGGGGCCCGCAACGTTAGTCGCGGGCCAGAGGAGGCAGGGCAAGGAACTCACGGATTGCTCCGATGATGTCTTCTTGCCTTTGGGGAGGAGCATCGAATGTATGCCCTCCTTCGAGAGTGTGCAAACGGACCTCTTGGCCAGGCCTGAGTTTCCCGCCAACATTCCTCCAATAACTCATAGGGATTTCGTGTGGAATAGTCTCGTCTTTCCTAAACTCAACTATCAAGGTGCTGGCAGAAACACGTTTGGCCTCTTCAAAAGAATCAGTTTCTTTCCAGGAACAATTCCCGTTTCCTCTGATGATCTCGCTGAACTGCGGGCCAAACTTCACTTCCGGCTTCATCGCCTCGCGATGATATGCCGCCGGAGCAACCAAGAAAAGGTTCTTGATTTTGTCGCCAAGCTCCGAAGCAATGGTCACGGCCAAGGGCCCGCCCATGCTCAATCCCATTAAAGAGAGCGGCGCTTTTTGAGTTTCCAGGACCCATTGGACAACTTCGCGGGCATCGCATAACCGGTCATAGAGCCCAAACTCATAGAACCGGTCAGCGACTAGATTGCTCCGGAAATCGAAACAATAGACATTGAAATAGAGATCAGCCAATTTCTCGCCGAGCGACCCTGCAACTGTAAAACGAAAATTCGCCTCCTTGGTGCCGCCGTAGATGACTACGAGATTGCCGCGATTCAAATTTTCGGCAGTGGACCTCAATCGAATCACCGGCACTTCGTTGACCAAAAACTGATCCATTATTCACCTCCAAATGATCTGCGAATAGAATACTAAATCTGTATTTAGATTGCAAAGAAAAAAAGAAAGGCCCGGGTGGTTGGGAACCGCGCGGGCCTTGGTAGGAGTTTATGGGTGGAAAAAAATCGGGCGGGTTGCTGGAAACATGGTTATTACTGCCATGAAGCCGGTCCCGCCCGAGTTGCCTCATAGTGAGATGCTTGCCCCAACCAACGTCGATTGGGGGGTTGGGTGCTTCTCTCCTTTGGCAACACTTGAAATCCTGAAGCGCAGAATTCGTACATTTCGGTCCGTTTCCGAACCA
>VMGG01000007.1 GCA_007376425.1 Parcubacteria group bacterium Gr01-1014_2
GGCGTTCCAGCCTTGTAGATTTTCTGCTTATCCGAAACCAAAACCCCTTGTGGCCCAAGAGTCAAAACCACAATTCCCTTCACCAATTCATCTAGCTCTTTAAGGATTTCTTCTGCTGTTTTAGATTTTGAGTTTTGAATTTCATTTGAATTTTGAATTTTGAATTTTGAATTTAGCAATTCCTCTCCTTCTTCTTTATTAACACTGAAAATATCAACTTCAGCCAAATACGGCTTTAATTTTTCTAATCCATGCTCCAATTCTTTTCCGCCCGGATTAAAAGCAATTTTAAAATTTCTCGTTGTAGTATGTTCAAAAGCTTTTTCGAGAACTTCCTTGCTCCCGCCCAAGCTGTCAAAGAAAAACCACTTGGCTTTCATTTTTCGCCAAGGAATTTTTTCAACCTCCAAATGCTGGCCCTCGCCCCGATAGCTTAAAATAGTCCGCTCGGCATCCTGGTGAACTAAAACTACTGAATAAGCGGTAGGATCGCCCCCATGAACCGTAAAAAAAGTCTTAATCTTTTCGCGTTTGAGCTCCTTAATCACTTCTTTGCCGTTAAAGTCATTGCCGACCACGCCGACACAGCCAGTCTTAAGTCCTTGTCTGGCAAAAGTCACAGCCGTATTAGTTGCCCCGCCGCCGGTTGTAAAAACAAGTTCTTTAATCGGTATTTTTAAACCCAAAGGAAAACACTGCTCAATTCCAGTTGGCGAATCGCTATGTTTTCTTAATTCCACACCTTCTGACTTTAGAAAAACGTCGCGAGTGGCTGAACCTATGGTTATTACATCCAACATTTTAAACATTGCTCGCTTCCAATTCTTTTAAAGCTTTTTCTAGATTATCGCTCTGAAAAATATAACTGCCCACTGCGGCCCGGTCAACGCCCGCAGACTCAACCAATTTCAAGGTTTCTGGCTTAATCCCACCGTCAACCTGAATTTGCTTACCCGGATAGCGGATATGAAAATCTCTGATTTTATCCAAAACCTCTGGCAAAAATAGAGAACCGTAAAAACCAGGGTCAACAGTCATAAACTGAACTAAACTGATTCTATTAATATAAGGCTCAATGACCGAGTAATCTGTTTTAGGGTTAAAAACACAACCGACCTCGCGTCCGGCTATATTAATCTCATTTATTAAAAAATCAAAATCAGAAGCCGCCTCCCAATGAATTAAAAATCTAATAATCTTTTGGCTGCCTGATTCAAGTCCCGACTTTGTCGAGGATCCTCGATTGTCAGACAATCGGGACCAATTACTAATAACGGTTTCAGGACTATTAACCATTAGGTGAACTTCAAAATTAAGTTTAGTATCGATTTTTTCAAGTTCTTCATAGCCATCAATAGTTTTATTGGAAACGAATCCGCCGTCAGCGATATCCAAATGGACTAAATCGGTATAAGGTTCTACCTTTTTAACCATGCTTTCAAATTCTTCGTAAGTTTTGGCAAGAATTGCAGGAATGATTTTTATCATTTTACCAAATTCGGCGGCACTCTTCCCTCCAGCGCTTCAATTATATTTTTTGCTGCGAGTTCCGCCATCTTACTGCGCGTTTCTTCGGTGGCCGAAGCGATATGAGGAGTCAAAATAATATTATTGAGCTTTAAAAGTTCTGGCTCGACTTTTGGTTCGTTTTCAAAAACATCAATCCCGGCCCCGCGAATCCAACCCTTTGACAAGCTCAAGGCCAAAGCTTTTTCATCTATCACTGGGCCGCGGGAAGTATTTATCAGATAAGCGCTTGTCTTCATCAATTTCAGCCGCCTTTCATCCATTAAATGCCTCGTCGATTCCAAAAGTGGGACATGCAAAGACACATAATCACAGCGCGGCAATAAATCATCAATATTTTCAAAAAACTGGGCATTGAATTCCCTCTCAAAGTTTTCATCCTTTCGGACATCAGTGTATAAAACTTTCATTCCAAAACCCTTTGCCGCATGATACGCCACCCGCGAACCGATTCTGCCCAAACCAACCACACCGAGAGTTTTCCCGGCTAGATCGCTTCCCAAAAGGAGCATCGGACCCCAGGCATTGAACATTCCGGCTCTGGTAAATTTATCAGCTTCGGCAATCCGGTGGCTTATGGCCAACATCAAAGCAAAAGTATGTTCGGCCACGGTATTAGTCAAAACGCCGGGAGTATTGGTTACCATTAAATTTCTTTGCTTGGCCGCTTCCAAATCAATGTTATCAAAGCCAACGGCCAGATTGGCGATAACCTTCAAACTCGGCGAGCCAGCATCCATAATTTCAGCGTCAATTTTTTCGGTCAAAACCGAAAGCAAGGCGCCGGCGTCTTTAACTCCGGCTAAAATTTCCTGCTTATCAGCCGCACGGTCTTTAGCCGCCTCATTAACCAAAACCTCATAGCCCTTGTCACGTAAAAGTTTAATACCGGATTCAGGAATTGGCCGAGTGATAAAAATTCTCATAAAAATTAATTTGACTTCTCTATATCTTCAATTTGACTTAAACGCCGTTCATATCTTTCTTTACCAGAAAAAGGCGTCTTTAAAAAAGTTTCGACAGCTTTTTTGGCATCTTCTTCACTCATATGTTCTGAAGCCAACGCCAACACATTGATGTTATCGTGCTCGCGAGCTAATTTAACTTGGTCTTCATCTAAGGCTAGGCCGGATCTAACACCGTCAAATTTATTTGCCACAACATCTGCGCCCACTCCGGAACCACAGACAATAATTCCTATATTTTGAGAATTACTGACTTTTTCCGCGACTAATTTGGCGTACTCTGTATAATCATCATCTTTTTTGTACTCAAAAGCACCTAAATCCTGGAACTCATAATTCCACTCGGCTAGCCACTCTTTAATTTTTTCCTTCAACTTAAAACCGCGATGATCAGTTGCCAAATAAATCATTGTTTTAATCTATTCAGATAACTCACCGCCTGAAGCAACGCGCAAGTGCCTTGCCCCGCCGCAATCACTATCTGTTTAAATGGTACGTCGGTCACGTCGCCAGCGGCAAAAAGACCGAACATACTTGTTTCGCAGTTTTTACTAACTATTATTTCGCCAAAGTTGTTTTTTTCTACTCCTTCTGGCGCAAGACCGCTATTTGGAATCATTCCAATGTGGATAAACACCCCGTCGACTTTCACATCTTTCTCCTTTCCAGTTTTTGAATCTTTATATTTCAGACCGCTTACAAAACCATCGCCAATAATTTTAGTAGTCATTGCATTATAAATAATTTCGACGTTTTTCTTGCCCGATAAATTATCCATTAAAATTTGGTCTCCCTTAAAAGCCGGATTTTTATTAATCACATAAACTTTACTGGCAATATCCGCCCCCATTATTCCTGATTCTAAAACAGAATTTCCTCCGCCAATAGTTGCCACAACTTTACCTGAAAATAACGGCATGTCACAGACAGAACAATAACTCACGCCTTTATTTCGGAACTCTTTCTCGCCGGGCACGTTGAGTTCGCGCGGATGCACCCCAGTCGAAATAATTACAGCTTTAGAAATATACTCTTTCCCTTTTTTAGCAATAATAGAAAAAGTGCCATCCTCTAGTTTATTAATTTTTTCAACTTCTACTCCGGTCTCTGGCTCAACGCCATAATCAGCCAAATGTTTTTTAAACTTTTCGGCTAGTGCCAAACCGTCTGTATCCGGAATCCCGGGGTAATTATCCACTTCTCCAGAAGTAGCCACCTCGCCCCCAAAATCCTTAGAAATAATTTTAAAATTCAAGTTACGCCGCTTGGCGTAAATGCCGGCGGCGGTTGCCGCCGCAGAACCGCCGATTATAATCAGGTCGTATTTCTCCATAAGATTTTATACTATTATAATATAACAAATGACCAAAAAGTATATCTTGATAATCCTAGCCTTATCTTTAGCCACGCATTTTGTACTTTTCTCCTATCCGGCTGAAACTGTCTTTGATGAAGTTCACTTTGGAAAATTCATCTCCGGATATTTTACTGGCGAGTATTTTTTTGACATTCATCCTCCGCTTGGGAAACTAATCATTGCCGGCGCGGCCAAAATTTCCGGATTTCAACCAGGGTTTTCTTTCCAGACCATAGGCCAAGACTACCCTGATGATTCTTATAAATGGTTAAGATTCCTACCAAAGCTCGCCGGGGCTTTTTTGCCGGTTGTTATTTTTCTAATTGCCTTAGCATTGGGGCTTAGTCAAAAGTCTGCTTTCTTGGCCGGCCTGCTCATAGTTTTTGAAAATTCATTACTGGTCCAGTCCCGCCTTATTCTGCTTGATTCTTTCCTGCTGCTTTTCGGTTTTTTAGGGGTCCTTTTTTTCTTAAAATTCCTTTCTTCCAATTCTACTTACTACTTACTACTTACTACTTTCTTTTCTGCCTTGGCCTTTTCCGTCAAATGGACAGGTTTGACTTTTTTAGCCGTCATCCTTCTCTCTTATTTCATAAATTGGTTAAAATCTGACGGAAAAATTAAATTGGCCGCTAAGGGCTTGATGTTTTTAATAATCATTCCTTTTATCATTTATTTTTCAATCTTCGCCGTTCACTTCTCGCTATTGAATAAGCCGGGGCCAGGGCTTGCCTTTCATCCGCCGAATTTCCAGCAGATGAGTATTTTTGGCAAATTCATTGAGCTTAATAAGGAACTCTACCAAAGTAATGCTCGTCTTACTGCCTCGCATCCCTATTCGAGCCAGTGGTATGAGTGGCCATTTATGACCCGCTCTATTTATTACTGGAATGATCCCTCCTCCGCTGAAGCTTCGGAGGGCACGGTCGCCAGAATGTATTTGTTGGGAAATCCGTTAATCTGGTGGCTTTCCACTGTTTTTATAATTTATTCCCTGATTAATTTTCGAAAATTTAAATCCTCTACTTTCTACTTTCTACTTTCTACTTACTTTCTGAACTGGCTGCCTTTCATCTTAATCGGCCGGGTTATGTTTTTGTACCACTATTTTACTTCTCTGATTTTTGCGGTTTTGATTATGGTTTATGTATTAAATAAACCAGAGTTCAAACATAAAAAAACTGTATACAACGCAATTTTAATCGGTTCAATAATTTTATTCCTTTTCTTCTCGCCGCTTACTTATGGCCTCGCTATCCCAGAAGAATACTATAAATTGATAGTTTGGCTACCAAGCTGGAGATAAAAAAAGCCCTACTGTCCTTCTGCTGTCGGTATCTATCACTCTCGTTGAATGAAATAAAACCTTCAGTCCAGATACACAGCAGGGCTTGCCCCTCTACGGACTTTCCGAAGAGGGCTCGTGAAACCATTTCGTCCGCACGGTTCACCTCCAAAGATAAAAAGTGCTGTACTTAACGAAGCCGTAAGGCGGGCGGTTTGCGGCAAGACAACCCTCCCCACCTTACGGCCCCGGTCTCTCAAAATACCTCCTAAGCAAGACGCATGGCTTCGCGATTGCTATCAGAAGTTTTCCAGAGACTGAGATCGATTATTAAACGAACGGTATTAAAGAGACTGCTTGGTGGAAATAATAGTACTAAACCTTAATTTCTATAATTTACCGTTGATTTTTACCATTACTGTCCACTAAGCAACCCCCCCCTACTCGGGCGAGCCCAACGGGCTTTAGCCATATTGTAGCTTGATAATACCACAATAGCATACCCATAAACTATGTCAAGTATGGCTCGAATATAACTAATTTCTTCGTTTGGTGCCCCTTCTTGAAAATAGCACGCCACTTTGCTCGAATTGCCGATAACTAGGGCGTGTCTACCCCTTCATCCCCTAGCTTATAAGCGGCAATTATTCGCAAAGATACCGGCTATTTTCTAAGACGACTCCCCACGCTCAGAAATTAGTTATATTCTTCGCTATCACAAATCGATTTTTAAAAATAAAAATATGAGCAAGAAAATATTAATTTCTGAACTGCCAAGGGAGCAGATAACAAATAACCGAAAGAGAGTGAAAATTTGCCGATGACAAATAGGGTGGAGGGTGCCTTATTTGTCGGCAAATTTAGCAATATTCACCAATATCCCCACTCCAGTCATCAAAACCGCTAAAGATGTCCCGCCATAACTTATAAAAGGCAAAGGCACCCCGGTTAAAGGCACAAGACCACTTAAAGAAGCGATGTTAACAAACGACTGGATTCCAATCCAAGAAGCAAGGCCGATGGCATACAAAGAAGCAAACTTGTCATTAGTTCTCTTGGCAACAGTAAGCGAAAGAAAAATAAGTGAGAAAAATAAACCAATAAGAAAAAGCATCCCGACAAAACCAAGTTCCTCCCCAATCACCGCAAAAATAGAATCCCCTACCGGCTCTGGCAGAAAACCAAGCTTCTGCTCTCCTTTCCCGAATCCAACTCCCAAAAATCCTCCCTTGCCTATCGTGATTAAAGACTGATTTAAATGATAACCAGCACCCTGAACATCAAAATTACGATTAATTAAAACGAGAAGCCGATTAAACCTATAGTCTGAAAAAACGGTTAAAGAAACAAAACCAACGGCAATCAAAACAATAATCCATAAAAGCTGCCTAAACTTCCCGCCAGCGGTGAAAAACATTAAAAGGGCGATTGAAATAATTATGCCTAAAGTCCCGATATCCGGCTGGGCAGCGATAAAAATGCTAATAAAAAAAAGAATAATTAAAAAGGCGAAGGCTGAACCAACATTATTTTTCCCAAATTGCTGAAACCAACTAGCCAAATATATTATCAAGGTTAATTTTAAAATTTCAGCCGGCTGAAAAGAAAAGAAGCCGAAAAAATTAACCCATCTCTTTGCCCCGCCGATAATTAATCCAAAACCAGGGACAAAAATAAGAGCTAATAAACCCAAGGATAAAAGAATCAAAAAAATAGAAAATTTCTTCCATATCCGGTAATCTATTTTTGAAGCAATCAAAAAAAGAATTAAGCCCGGTAAAAAACCGAAAAGAAACTGATGATTAAAATAGTAATAATCAACCCCGAAATTTTTTTGGGACAAATAGACTCCGGCTGATGAAATCATAACTAATCCGAAAAGAGACAGAATAAAAGTAAGCCAAGTTAAAGATTTAGCAATCATTAAAAAAGCGGCGGGACGCGGGAGTCAACAAAAAATATTATAAGCCCCAAAATCGCTCCAATGGCGGAAATCATCCAAAATCGCATTGTTACCTGCATTTCTGGCCAGCCAAGAGCCTCAAAATGATGGTGAATCGGGGTGGAAAGAAAAATTTTTCTGCCTCTGAATTTCTTTGACCAAATTTGGATTAGAACGGAACCAGACTCAATTATAAAAATTATCCCGATAATCGGAAGTAAAAGCGGGACATTCAAAAACATTGCGATCACTCCGATTGTCGCCCCTAAAGCCATGGCGCCAGTATCACCCATGAAAAACTTTGCCGGATAAATATTATTCCACAAAAAAGCAATCAAGGCGCCGATGATGGCCCCGATAAAAACAACCAAATCCATCCTCTCCTGAACAAAAGCAATCACCCCCAAAGCGCCTAAAATTGTCAGAGCCACTCCACCCAAAAGGCCGTCCAAACCATCAGTTTCATTGGCCGAAAAAGTACTGGCCACAATAATAAAAGCAAAAACCAAAATATACCAAGGACCTAAAATAATATCGCCTAAAAATGGCACATTAATAAAATTCCAATCAAGCTTATAATAAAACCACCAAGCTCCGCCAAGGCCCAATAAAGCATAAAAGAAGAATCGATCGCGCATTCTTAATCCCCGGCCTTTATCCCCTTTTCCCTTTATGCTCCACAAATCATCAATTAATCCTAAAATGGCGCTAACCGCTAAAGCTCCCAAAGGCAAAAGGGTCTGGCTTCTTGATAAAAAATTTAATTTTGCCAAAGGACTATCAGGTAAAATTTGGGCTAAAATCCAGAAACCGAAAATAATAATCAAAACAGTCCCCCAAATAATCATGCCCCCGCCAATAGGGATGCCTTGTTTTTTTTGATGAAGTCTGGAAAAAATCGGCGCCACGTCTTCTCTAGCCACTTTCTTTTTTGAAAAATCATATTTGTGAAGAATTTTCACCCAGGTGGGCGTAATCAATAAAGCCGCAAAAAAGCTGACCGTTGCCACGATGAAAATCCGAAGAACATTTACAACCGTGAAAACACTGTTTGCTATTTCCATAGATATGCTTTTGCCGCCCACTCGATTAATTTTTTGGCATCGCCAAACCGATCGTTTGAGCCTAAAACCACGGCGATCAGGCGGCTTGAATTTATTGGCGCTTCGGTCACAAGAACCATTGAACCGCCGGCCAGCTCGGTAAAACCGGTCTTGCCCCCAATTATATTTAATAACCGGTCAAGAAGCTCGTTAGTATTTAAAATCTGGTGCCTTAATATCCCGTCAATCGAGAATACTTCGGTCTTTTGAGTCTTTAAAATGTCATATAAACTGCCGTATCTAAAAGAATATTTTACCAGCTTTATTAAATCCTGGCCTGTGGAGAAACTATCTTTGTCGTCCAATCCGGCTGCCTCGGTAAAAAAAGTATTTTCCATCTCAAGAATTTTTGCTTTCTCATTCATTTTTTCAACTAAATTAACTTGATATTTTTCTTCAAGATGCTCGGCAAAAGCATAGGCCGCGACATTAGACGATTCTATCAGCATTAATTTTAATAAATCTGAGGCTTTAATTTTTTCTCCTTCATATAAGTCATTGCCGCCGCCTTCTTTGGTTGATTTATCGATGGCTGATTTTTTAATCTTGACGACATCATCCAAATTCATGTGTTCAATCACTGCGACAGCGGTCACCAATTTTGTCAGGGAAGCAATCGGCAATTTTGAATCGGGGCTCAAACCGAACAAAATCTTTTCTGAACTTAAATCATAAAGTATGGCTGAACGGGCTAAGAGCGCAGGGTCTGAAATTCCCCAATCCCTTATCGGAAAATAGTTTGTTTCAACCGTCGGTAAAAGAAAAGGGACATTTTGGGTTTTTGGATCCAAATAGACAACCTCGTTTTTCACTAAAGAATTCTGAACTAAAGTAATCGGGCTTAAAAAATTTATGCCTAAAAGCAAATCAAGAATTGAAATAATCAAGAATTTTGCAGCCATTTTACTATTTTTTCTTTATTTCTAAACCCAGTTCTTTTAATTGCTTTCTATCTATTTCTGAAGGGCTATCCATCATCGGATCTCGGGCGTCGCCGGTTTTCGGAAAAGCAATGACTTCACGGATATTAGGTTCGTTGACTAAAATCATCACTAATCTATCCAAACCCAAGGCAATTCCTCCGTGAGGCGGCACGCCATAATTAAATGCTTCAATCATATGCTGAAAATCTCTCTGGATTTTTTCTTTAGAATATCCAAGTATTTGGAAAACTCTTACAAGAACACCGACATTTATATTGCGAATACTACCACCACCGATTTCAAAACCATTCAACACAAGATCATATTGAGCTGCCTTGATATTAGCCATATCTGAATCTTTCAACACTCCACGAAGAGACTCATCCAGCCAATCTCCAAAACCGCGCTTCCGGTCCAAAAAAGAGGCAGAAAAAGGATTATGAGTAAATGTCCACTCCCCCTCTTTACTCTTTTCAAAAAAAGGAGGATTAATAACCCAGGCAAAAGCCAATTCGTTTTTATCGTCTTTATTCTTTCTTAAATCAAATTTATCAGCTCCGAATTTAGAAATTGCTTCTTGGTAGGAAAAAACTGGAAATGGTTTTTGGCTTATCTTTTTATCTTCTACTTGTCCAACTACTTCAATCATTAATTTCTCTATCAAATCCATTATATCTCTTTCTTCTTTAATACGGCTCATCTCCATATCTAATTGAGTAAACTCTGGCTGGCGGTCGCCACGGGTATCTTCGTCACGAAAACATCGAGCGACTTGAAAATACTTTTCTACGTCAGCAACCATTAAGAGTTGTTTATATTGTTGGGGTGATTGAGGCAATGCGTAGAATCTTCCAGAATGAAGACGAGAAGGAATCACAAAATCCCTTGCACCCTCAGGGGTTGATTTTGTTAAAATAGGTGTCTCAACTTCTATAAAGCCTTCTTTATTTAGATAATCACGGATAGATTTTATAATTTGATGTCTTAGTCTAAGATTTTTTTGAAGACGCTTTCTTCTTAAATCTAAATAACGATATTTCAGCCTCACTTCTTCTTCAATTTCATATCCATCAGTATCTAAAGGAATAGGCGATGGTTTTTCAGAATCTAATATTTCCAAATTTATAGCTTTTACCTCAATTCCCCCAGTTTCTACAAGTCCTGGATTTTCCATACCCTTTGGCCTTATTCTAACTGTTCCTTGAATAGAAGAGATACTCGGCCTTTTAAATTCTTCACGACTTATTTCTTTTGCTTTTTCATAGAGCTCTCTTTTATCTGGAGGAAAAACTACCTGAATAGTTCCGGAACTATCACCCACTTCAATAAAAGTAATTTTCCCCTGTTCTCTTCGGGCGCCTATCCTACCGATAAACTCAACATCTTCATTTATGTTTTTTGGAAGTTCAATGATTTTATCTATTTTTTTCATGCTGTTTGAATTTCTTGTTTTTTTACATTTCTAAAACAAATATTATTCAAAAATTTCCTAATGCTCCAGCCGGCGGTTTTAAGAGCTTTCGGGATTAATGAATTTTCGGTCAAACCCGGCAAAGTGTCCAACTCTAAAATATAAATTTTACCATTCTTCACCAAAAAATCAGAGCTAGAATAATCCTTGCATCCTAAAATCCGGTGGGCCTTTGCAGCTAGCTCCTTTACTTCTTTAGCCAGATGTTCGCTGAGTTGAGCCGGAGTGATTTCCTGGCTAGCCCCCACACTCATCGAGCGATTACCGCTTTGCGGTCCAGTTTTAAAACCTTCGCTCGTATGAGTGTGGGGGCTAGCTCCCTTTTGGTATTTAGCTTCATAATTAAAGAAGTCGAGCCCTTGATTCGGGATTATTTCTGTAACTGGCAGAGCTATAATATGCGGAGAACCATTGACTTTCTTTTCGATGACTCCGCAAGTAAATTCGCGGCCTTCAATATATTCTTCAATTAAAACTTCGGGGTCATATTTAAAAGCATGATGAATCGCCTTCTTTAAAGCTCTCTTGCTTTTAACTATTGAAACGCCAACCGAAGAACCGCGAGAACAAGGTTTAACTACAAGCGGAAACTTAATCAGCTTGCTGACAAAAAATTTTAATTGCGACTGGAAATTCTCGCCTTCTTTGATAAAAAGAGTTTTTGGCGTTTTTAATCCGTTGGCAAAAAAAAGCTGGCGGCTTTTGGCTTTATTCATTGCCAAGGCCGAAGCCAGAACGCCAGAACCAGTATAAGGCACGCCATAAGATTCAAGAACCGCCTGGAGCCGGCCATCTTCGCCAAATTCACCATGAGTGGCCAAAAAACACAAATCAAGGCTTTTAACTGCTTTTTCCAGTTTAGCGTAGCGACCCGACATCCAAACTTTGCCGTCGCGCAAAATTTTTATCTTTATCGACTCAAAAAGCCTGGAATCGAGATTTTTCAAAACATTCTCACCAGTGGCCAATGAAACTTCGTGTTCGCTCGACGGCCCGCCCATAATCACGCCGACTCTAATTTTTGAATTAAAACTATTAGTCCTTTTAGACATTTGTATTAATTTATAGATTAACAGAGTCTATTAAATAAAAAAAGCCCAGTTAATACTGGCATTATTAGAAAATTTATGTTATGATATAAACTCAGATTCATATCATAAGTTCCGCCCATAGCTCAATTGGTAGAGCAATTCCCTTTTAAGGAAGTGGTTCCAGGTTCGACTCCTGGTGGGCGGACCAACTATTCTTTCTTCACTGCTTCCAACGCCTTTCTTACTCCCTCCAAGTCCGGTTCAACTGTTTTTCTTTTAAAATTTTCAGGTTCGCGCTTGGATAATTCTCCAAGAGAAAGAGCCTTTTCTTTATTACTTATAGATCCACGGTCTTTTGGCATCAATGGTTTTTTGCCGTCCCTTTCTTTAGCTGGAAGCTTTATTTCAACGGCCCATTTTTCAATCATTTTCTCCACTACTTCTCTCGAAGTTCCAAATTCAGAACGGGAAGTTTCTATAATCTTTTCCTTAATTCCGCTTTCTTTTTCCAGTGGAATCGGCGGCAGAGTTAGTGCCGAAAAAGGCCTTGAAGAAACCCCATCAACCAGAAGTTTCAAATAAATATTGTAATTAGGCAAATTAACCATATCAATTGCTATCAGCTCCGGCCCAAATTGCGTCTCCAAAAACTCTGCATCAATAGCTCCCACTCTAAATGAAAGCATAGTCCCAACGTTTCCAAAGATCGCATCCCTGACTCGAGTAGATGTTTGAGTTACTAATTGTCCGATATATTGGTGTGAGATTATCAAAGCCAAACCATATTTTCTGGCTTCCGAAAGAATAGTGGCGAAAGCGTCGGTGGCGAAATTCTGAAATTCATCAATGTGAAGAAAAAAGGGATGCCTCTTCTCTATTTCTTTTATTTTCACCCTTTCCATGGCGGTAAGCTGGATTTTAGTTATCAGCATAGCGCCAAGCAAAGCCGAATTGTCTTCTCCGATTAATCCTTTTGACACATTAACCAAAAGAATCTTGCGATTTTCTATTATATCTTCGAGATCTAAAGTGCTCTTTGGCTGACCCACAATATTTCTAATCATTCTGGTAGACAAAAATTGGCCAACCTTGTTTTGGATCGGGACAATAGCTTCATTTCTGAATTTTGATTCCCATGATTCATATTCGAAGACCCAAAAAGACCTGACTACCGGATCCTTGATATTACTTACAATTTTTTTTCTATACTCTTTATCAACCAAAAGCCTTGGTATGCCCATTAAAGTTGAGTCTGGTGTATCCAAAAGGGCCATTACGCAATTATTCAAAATATATTCCATTCTGGCTGACCAAACCCCGGCCCAAATTTTAGTGAAAATCGCCATCAATCCCGAAGCAACCAAATGTTTTTGTTCCGGATTTTTTACCTCCAGGACATTGAAACTAATCGGGTATTCAGTATCAATCGGGTTGAAATAAATTACATCTTTGGCCCGTTCAAGAGGAATCAAAGAAAGCAACTCTTCGACAAATTCGCCATGAGGGTCGATCACGGCAAGACCCTGGCCGGATTTGATATCCTGAACTGCCAAATTTTTTAAAAGAGTCGTCTTACCGGTCCCGGTCTGGCCGATTATATACATATGCTGAAGCCGGTCTTTTTCTTTAATGCCAAAAGTCCGGTCTTGTCCCCGGAAATTAGTTTTAGCGAAATAAGTGACATTATTCATAAGGCACGTAGCTAGGCGGACTTACTTTTTTGCTTTCAATCCTATCTAAGGTTGGGGCGGTTAAAACAACATTGGTCGGCGGATGAAAAAGAGTCGCCAGCTCTTCGGTATTTAAAATTGAAATTGATGATTTTTTGTTTAAATTAACCCGACTAGAGTCACTTAAACGGCCCGCAAATGTTTCTTCCGGAATATATCTTTGCCTGTATCTTTGCAAAAGTCGTCTCTTTTTGACTTCAGTCCTTTTGCCGGATAAAATAAACGGCCAGGTCCACCATTTGGACTTGGTAAAAGTATTCATATTAAAAGCGAAATAATTCAAATTTGAACTGTATTGGTTAAAGTAACCGGTTAAGCTTTTCAATAAATCTTTGTCAAATATATCTTTGGGAGCAATGTAAATAGTTCGAATTATAGTTTCAAAACCTTGTTTTGAAATTTTTCGGCTGATTGATTTTAATTTTTCTTCTTCGTCCGGAGTCATAATGGAAAAACGATAAACCGGTGTCCCGGCCGGGCCAATCTTTGGCTTAGGCGCTGACTTCTCTTTTATTTCATTAATCACTTTTACTCCTTCATCCCGCCAAGCCGGAGCCACTGGCCTAACCACTAATTGAATCCAGGCTTTTTCCTCGGGCCGCAAACGGCTCAATGTTTCAAGAATCACTGAAATCGGGTCAATGATTCTTTCCTCGCCGCCCTTTTCTTCAAAGGCCATGTAAGTATTAATCGGGTTAGGCGCCGGATTTTTTAAATTTAGTTCTACTCCGAATAAGTCATAGCCGATCCGCTCAAATTCATCAAAAGAACTTGAAAGATTAGAAGTGTAGTCATCAGTCCCAACTATCTCAATATCAGGATACTGGGCGTAAAGCATAGATTCGATTAAATGTCTGAATTTTTTAGGCATCCAGACATAAAAATGAACTCTGCTCCCAACGCCGACGATCTCAAAACTGTACCAACGGGTGACTTCGCCGTCTATATATTTTTCTTTCCAGCCAGTCGGAGTATTGAAAAGCGTCCAAAGGGAAGCAAAAAACTGTTCCATTGCCTTAGGTCCTTTTTCTATTTCTCTGGGAATCTTGATTTCAAACATATCCCATTCGATTCCGCTTTTAAATTTTGACTGGGAATAAAAAAGTAAGGCATCTTTGGCAATCAAAAAAACAAAAAACGCCAAAAATGGTAAAATAAAGAATTTGAAAGGAGCCAGAAAAGGAAATATCAATTTAAAATCTTCAAAAGTCTGTGAGAGCAGCTGAAAATCAAAAAATTCCATCATCAATAATTGTAAACCATTAAATGCAAAGTATAAAGTCTGAAAGCTAGGTCTTCCCAACCAAACTATAAAGCCCTTTCTCGTCTTTCTTAAAGAGTTTTTTATCCTGGAGGTTCAAAACAATGGTATTGGGTTTAACAAAACGGGCTTCAGCAGTTTTAGCAATTATCTTATCTCTATCCATGGGGCCGTGTTTTTTTAAAAGAGTAGTCAAAACGTCTTTTACTGTTCCGGCTTCATAGCCCCATTCAGACAAAGCGTATAAACCGCGGCCGACTAAAACAAATCTTTTATCTTTAATAAGCTCGTTATGGACAGTCTGGACATTGGCTTTCTTCGGATCAAATTTACAGCTATTGATTGAAACGGCAATATCCCTAAAGTGCAAAGGCTTACTCGCTCTTTTTAAAACCAGATAAGCCTTGTCCTTTATTCCTTTCGGTCTTATTTCGGTCCAGTTGGCTATGCCGAATTCGCCGAAAATATTTTTTCCGATTTTCTTAGACAAACTCAAATTAGACAAAATAATTTTCTTGTCATTAATGTTCTCTTGAACCGCCTTATTGAAAAATAAAACTAATTCTGCCTCGGGAATAACCGAGCCATGCTTTTTTATTGCCTGAATCAGCTTGGTTATTGTTTCTTTGGCCTTAATAGCATAGAAAGGGTCTTTAAGCGTCCAGAGACTAAAATAGTCGTCATCTTCAGGATGAAATTCAAAAGTGCTTGAAACAGTCATTAAAAAAACCAAAGCGGCATTGACTTTGTTATATTGATGAGAACCGCTGAATTCGTAAAACAAAAAGTCCTGTCTGACTACATTGCCATAATCTTGGACAATATTTTTAACTTCTAAAGTCCGATCTTTGAGATTAAATCCGTCAAAATTTTTCCTTAACTCTCTTAAAGACGCTTCTTCAATCTGACGAACCCGTTCCCTGGTAATCTTGTATTTTTCGCCAATAGATTCTAAGGTTTCAACGCTGCCGGTTTTTAAACCTAAACGTCTCGAAATTATGTCCTGGCTTCGAGGATTAAGAGATTTTAAAACCTCTGAAATGGAGTTCACGAAATTATTTTTTTCTTGCTCATTTAGCATGTAATGGCTATAATAGCATTCATTATAACCTATGTCAACTAAAGAACTAATAAACAAGAAAATAGCAATATTGGGATCGGGAAAAGAGGGTTTGTCTACTTTAAAATTCCTCAAAAAAAATAAAATTAAAGCAGATATTCTGGATGTTAAATTTGATAAAAATTATACTAATCGACTTAAAAATTACGATATAGTTTTCAGGACTCCGGGATTTCCAAGGCTCCATCCAGCTCTTGTTGACGCTGAAAAAAACGGGGTGATAATTTCAAGCCACATTAAATTATTTTTTGATTTATGCCCTGCCAGAGTAATCGGCATTACCGGAACCAAAGGGAAAACAACAACCGCCTTTTTGATATACAACATCCTGAAAAGCAAGTTCGGCAAAAATGTTTTTATCGCTGGCAATTTCGGGGAACCAGCTTTAGAGATTTTGCCAAAATTAAACAATAAATCATTAGTTATTCTGGAACTCTCCAGTTTTCAGCTTCAGGATTTACATAAAAGCCCTCAAGTTGCAGTAATCACTAATATAACTTTGGACCATTTAGACCCAATAGGTCAATTCAGACCAAACACTCATCAAACCGCCAAAGAGTATATTGAGGCTAAACTAAATATAATCAGATACCAGAAAAATAATGATTTTGCCGTAATCCATCCGTCTCTAAAAAAAGGGACTATAAATGCCGGCAAGGGTAAAAAAATATTCCCCACTCCCCTGCCTTTGGAAATCCCGATTGGCAAAGCCAATCGAGGATCCTCGATATCGCAAAGCGATATCGGGACAAAATTGAAGGGTCCGCATAACCTTGAAAATATCGCTTTAGCCGTTGAGGTTGGAAAAATTTTCAAAGTTCCGAAAGAAAAAATGCTTAAAGCGGTCCAAAATTTTAAAGGCATTGAACATCGCTTAGAATTTGTTAAAAAAATCAATGGAATTTCTTTTTATAATGACTCCGCGGCAACCAATCCTGACGCCACACTTGCGGCTTTAAAATCTTTTAAAGAACCGACTCATCTGATTCTAGGCGGTTTTGACAAGGGACTGGATTATAAAAACTTGGCTGGATATATTTCAAGGTCTAAAAATATAAAAACTATAGCTTTAATCGGACAGCTCAAAGAAAAATTATACAGAATTTTAAAACCAAAATCGAAGCTCAAAATTAAAAAATTTAAAAGCTTAAAAGACACAGTCTTGACTTTATATAAAAAGGCTGATAAAAATGAGGTGGTTCTTTTGTCTCCCGGAGCGGCAAGTTTTGATATGTTTTCAGGCTATGCCCAGCGCGGGAGAGAATTCAAGAAAATCGTAAAACAACTAAAAGGAGCTGACGATGTTACTTGAGGCAAACTTCCTGATAGTAAGGTATGAACCAGCAATCGGCGCCTTGATCAGGGCGGCGGTTGAAAAAGATAAGAACCTGATCATTGGGAAGCGCCAATGGCAAGAGAAAACCAGGATCAACCTGGTTCTTACCCTCAACGTGCCCGACACGGATGATGACGGAGAAAAATTATCCTTCATGTATTCGGTCGAAAGATTTACCCGCCGGCTCGAAGATGCCGGCGCCTTGGTAGAAGCAAGAAAAAACGCTACCTAACCACCAAACCCAAAGGGGATTCGAGACTGCCAAACGAATCCCTTTTTACTTTTTATGAAACAGCATCAAGATAGGAGAGGCCACGAAAATCGAGGAATAAGCTCCGGAAGCAATTCCGATAATTAAGGCAAGCGAGAAGTTTTTCAAAGTCGCGCCGCCGAAAATATAAATTGCAATTACGGCAAAAAGGGTGGTTAAAGTCGTATTGACTGAACGGACCAAAGTCTGTTTTATGCTTTTATGGACTATTTGACTAAAACTATTCGTATCATTAGTATGAATTCGTATATTAGCATCGCGTATTATATTCTCCCTGATTCGATCATATACGACAACAGTATCATTGATTGAATAACCTAAAATGGTTAAAGCCGCGGCAATCATCGGAGCATCAATGGTTGCGCCTCTAAATCTTCCTAACCAGGAAAAAACTCCGATGGGTAAAATTAAATCGTGAATCAAAGCCACAATCGCCCCTAAAGCCAAAACTAAAGGGCTGATTGTGCTCCCGACCCTTGAAAAAACAATTGCCAAATAGGCAGAAATCAGAACTAAAGCAATGGCAATGGCAATGATGCTTTTTCTTTTTAGTTCCGAGCCCAAAACCGAGCCAATCGAATCAAATTTTTTTTCTTCCAGCTCTCCTGATTTTTTTAACTCAGCTAAAATTTGCTGATGCGCTTCTTCTGATATCTCGGGCATTTTTAAAATCAATCCCCTCTCCCCTGCTTCTGAAATTGAAATTTGGCCAAGATTCAGATTATTTAATCTTTCACTGATAATACCTCTTTCGGGTCTTTCTTTTAAAAATTCTATTTCTAATAACGAGCCTCCGGTAAAATCAGTGCCTAAATTAAGCCCATAAATTAAAAACAGGGCCGCCGAAACGGCCATCACGATTATAGAAATTGAAAACATTATTTTGTAGATGGTAGGCATTAGACGAAAAGCCTCTCGGGTACAGCCATTTCGGAAACGCTCGGCCTCATACAACTTTAATAATTCTCTTATTTCCTGTTTATCAGAATAAACCCTCGCTCATCCATCGCCTCGCTACCTATCTTATCTCCTCTTTACGGCTCGGCTCCGGATGTTCCTCAATGGCTATACCCTGCGGGCTTTTCTTTATAAAATAATCATTGTGAAAAAAACTGAAATTACTGGAATTAGTCTAATCTCGTTCTTTTTGAAATTCAAGACAGATGGAATTGATGCAGTATTTTTTCCCGCCTCTGTCTTTCGGACCATCATCAAAGACATGGCCCAAATGAGCGCCGCATTTCCTGCATAAGACCTCGGTTCTTCTCATGCCGCCGCTTAAATCTTCTTTCAACTCTATGTTTTTTAAATTTGCCGGTTCGGTAAAACTCGGCCAACCGGTGCCGGAGTCAAACTTGGTGTCAGAAGAAAAAAACTCTGTACCGCAAATCGCACATTTATACATCCCTTTCTCATGGTTCGCCCAATATTTACCCGAAAACGGCGCTTCAGTCCCCTTCTTTCTCGCCACTTCATATAATTCTTCTGATAATTCTTTATCTTTTTTCATAAATTATTTAAGAATACTTCCAGTTTACTGTCTTCGCTTTTATTTTTTAACTCGTCTATATTTTCCTTTTCGGTATACAAAAATAAACCTTGCTGTGTCTTCTTTTATCCACTTTTGTTCTTTTTTAGTTTTGTACTCTTCTATTTTAACGTAGCAATGATTCCGAATTTTAGGCCCTTTTGAAGTCTCGTCAAAGTATACTTCCGCTAATCTATTATTTACTTTTGCAAAACACCAAGGCATAAAAACTAACTCTTATAATACGATGATATATCATTATATCATCGTATTAATCTTTTTTGATTTTATCGATCAAGTTAAACAAGAAAAAATGCAAAGGATACTTCTTTTTTAACCAGGCAAAAGAATAAGGTTCAACTGGTGGTTTCTCTGATTTAAGTTTTCGCGAGAAAAGTTCTTTTTTCAAATTTTTAACAGCCCTTTCATAACCATCCGATTCATCCTCCAACCATCTATGAACCCTGGTAATAGTATCGATTCCTACATGTAACTCTTCGACAATCTGATCATAAGATTTATCTTCCAATAATCTTTGGGCTATCAGTATCCTACGTCCAATCATAATCCGTTCGCTTTCAGTAAGTAAATCTCTCAAAAAACATTTAACTTCTTCGCGTGACTTGAAAGAAGAGATTGCGGTATATAGGTAATCAAGATACTTTATTTTATCTTCCTTTTTAACGTTTCTCGGTTTAAGCTTCATAATTCACCTATTTTTACTATACGATGATATATCATTATATCATCATAGTTAGTTATACACTACCAATTTTATTCGCTATTTCCCATGGCATTTTTTTGATTTTCTTTCCGCTTTCGATCCCTAATCCCCCTTAATAATGCGTTTGGAATCTTCTTCAAAATGCGTGGTTGAGAATTCAAACAACTTTGAATTCTCTAGAGCTATCATCTGATGGCGTAATCCTCTTGGTATTTCTAAACAATCGCCGGGATTGAGAATATATGATTTCACTTCTCGTCCATTTACATCATCCTTCCATCCAACTCGTATCTCCATTTTACCAGACAATAGAAAGAATGTTTCATACTTCTTTTCATGATAATGAAAGCTGCAGCGTTTACCCTTTTGAAAAAATAATAATTTTCCGCAATATTTCTTATTAACGACCCAATCTTCATACCCCCACCCTTTAGGATGGCGCTCCGGCTTATACGGCTCGGGTATTTTATATTTTCTCATAATTTTAAGTTCGTCCATGACAATGCTTGTATTTAACCGGCCGACCATCTGGTTTTTTAGCCCCGCACCAGCAGGGGTCATTTCTGCCGATTTCTTTCCCACCTGTTTTTTTAATCACAACTGGTCCCGATACGGTTTTACCGTATCGAGGATCCTCGATCGATGGAATCGATCGGGACTGTGGTTGAGGAGCCTGCGGCGCAATCCCGACCTTAAAAATCAAATTAACCACTTGGAATTTGATGCTTTTTAACAACTGTTCAAACATTTTTTGGCCTTCAATCCGATATTCAACCAACGGGTCGCGCTGGCCATAAGCTCTCAAATTCACCGAACTTCTCAAATACTCCATCGCTTCCAAATGATTAACCCAAAATTCATCAATTACCCTCAATAAAACAAATTTTTCCAACTTCCGCATCCCCTCATTGCCAATTTCTTTTTCTTTCTCGCTATAAGTCGTCTTTAAAGTTTTCAGAATTTCTTCCTTTAATTCCTCTTTATCTTTAATTTCATTTAAAATTGAAAATTTAAAATTTAAAATTGCACTCACTGTTTCTTCAATTTCTTTAGTACCACTTTCAAGCCCGGAAGAATGAAAATCAACCAAATCGCTGATAATTTCCTCAAAATATTCATTAATTTTTATTTTTAATCTCTCATCTTTTATTTCGAAACTATTTACAGTTTCTTTCCTTAAATTGTAAATGGTTTCGCGGTGCTTATTCATCACATTGTCGAATTCCAAAACATATTTCCGGGCGTCAAAATGATGGCCCTCAATCTTACTTTGAGCCTGCTCAATCGCCCGCGTGACTAAACCATGTTCAAGCGGCTGGTCTTCCGGAAAACCAAATGTTTCCATCAAATTTTTAATCCTTTCGCCTCCAAAAACTCTAATGACATCGTCATCCAAAGAAACGAAAAATTGCGATGAGCCGGAATCCCCTTGCCGACCCGAGCGGCCGCGAAGCTGGTTATCGATTCTCCGAGCCTCGTGACGCTCCGTGCCGATTACATGCAAACCACCAAGCTCTATCACCTTTTTCTGACCTTCTTGCCACTTCTTATATTCTCCGTCTTCATTTTGAATTTTGTCATTTGAATTTTGAATTTTACTTGGCGGATATCCACCAAGGATTATGTCAACGCCTCGTCCAGCCATATTTGTCGCAACCGTAACCTGATCTAAGCGGCCGGCTTGGGCAATAATCTGGCCTTCCGACTCGTGGTTTTTGGCGTTTAAAACGTTGTGCGGAATGCCTTCGCGCTTCAGCATCGCCGAAAGTAATTCATTCTTTTCAATTGAAACAGTCCCGACTAAAACCGGCTGGCCCTTAAAATGCCTTCCCTTTATTTCTTCAACTACCGCCTTCCATTTGGCATTGATAGTCTTATAAATCCGGTCGGTCAAATCAGCCCTTATCATTTCTTTATTGGTAGGCACGATAATCACATCAAGATTATAAACTTTATGAAATTCTTCGCTTGAAGTGGCCGCGGTTCCAGTCATTCCAGCAAGTTTTTTGTACATCCGGAAATAATTTTGGAAAGTAATAGTTGCCAAGGTCCGCGATTCTTTTTCAATTTTCACTCCTTCTTTGGCTTCAACAGCCTGATGAAGACCTTCTGACCAACGACGGCCAGGCATTAGCCGGCCAGTGAATTCATCAACAATAATAATTTCGCCGTTTTTTACGACATAATCACGGTCTTTCTTAAACAAAACCTGGGCCTTTAACGCTTGCTCAAGATGATGAACATAGCGCATCCCGGCATGGTCATAAATGTTTTGCAAACCCAGCATCTTCTCAACTTTATCAATCCCGGCATCAGTAATAGAGACGGCTTTTAATTTTTCATCAATATTATAATCTTCCCCTTCTTTGAAATTCGGCACCACTTTGGCAAAAGTCTGATAAAGCTCGCCTGACTCCGTATCCGGAGCCGAGATAATTAAAGGGGTTCTAGCTTCATCAATTAAAATAGAATCAACCTCGTCAACGATGGCGAATGAATGGCCCCTTGCCCCCACACTCACTTTGGACTTATTCAAAGAGTCGCCAGACTCCGGTCCAAAGTGAGTGTGGGGGTGAACTTGGACCATTTGGTCAAAACTGTAAACCATATTGTCTCTCAAATAATCAAAACCGAATTCATTGTTCGTGCCATAAGTAATATCGGCCCCATAGGCCTCCCGCCTCGTCACCGGCCGGAGAAACTCATGAACTACACGAAAAGCCCCTTCGGTGTCTCTAACTGCATCTAACTCTTTCTGTTTTGAATTTTGGTCATTGGAATTTGGAATTTTATTGGAAATTGAAAATTGGTCATTGGAAATTTGAGTATGGGTTGGGTCATAAAGATACGACGCATCATGATTAATACATCCTACGCTCATACCCAGTGCGTGGTAAATCTGTCCCATCCAGACCGTATCGCGCCTGGACAAATAATCATTGACGGTAATGACATGGACCCCGTTTCCGCTTAAAGCATTCAGATAGACTGCTAATGTGGAGGTCAGAGTTTTCCCTTCACCGGTTTTCATTTCGGCTATTTTACCCTGATGCAAGGTAATACCACCGATTAATTGAACATCAAAATGGCGCTGTGAAAGTGCCCGCTTGGCTGCCTCTCGCACTGAAGTAAAAGCCTCAGCTAATAAATCATCAAGCGTTTCGCCTTTCTCCAGTCTTTTTTTAAATTCTTCTGTTTTTTCTTTTAATTGAATGTCAGAAAATAGCTCAAATTCTTTTTCGAGTTTATTAATTTCATCCACTAAAGGCTGAACTTTATTTATATAGCGCTGATTCGCATCGCCAAAGAGGCCAGAAAATATAGCCATCGCCAAAAAATCATATCAAAAAATGGCCTATTTTCCAAGCCTTTGGAAAAAACGAAAGCCTGAATCGGCAATACCAAAAGCCCGCAGGGTATAGCCATTAAGGAAGTTCTGGAGACCGAGCAGCATGGTAAGTCAAGATTGTTTAAAGTCAGAGCGAAGCGATGACAAGTCTTGACTTTGCGAGGTCGTAAGTACAGTGAGCGAAACTCGCTGGGTTTCGCGAACGGTTCCGAAATGGCTGTACCCGAGAGGCTTTTCGTAAATTATCCTTTCTTCCCCAGATATTTCTTTATCTGCCGTTGGAGTTCGTCTTTGACTTGGTTAATCGCCAGACGCAGGTCTTTATTTGTATTCGTTGCCCGCAATAATTTTCCAGGCACTTTTAAATTCGCCTCGGCATACCAAACTAAACCCTTATGATGATGTTTTGAGGGCTTCCCTATCTCGACTCTCGCTTCCACCGCTGCCGGGTCAAGTCTTTTCAAAAACTTTTCCAAGCCGCCGATTTTCGTTTCTATCCAAACTATTAAAGCCTCATCTAATTTTATGTTTGTGGGATTAATTTTTATGTCCATAGTTTAAAGTTTAAAATGTTTAAAAGTTTAACAATTCTTGAATCTTGGTTCTTGTCTTCAAACCAACATAACCAATTTGCGGAGAAATTGCATATTTTTGCTGGAACCGAATGACCGCATTTTTAGTGAGCGGACCGAAATACCCGGTAATTCTTGCTTCAGGATAAACCTCTTCTTTTATCAAAAAATCCTGGAGCTGTCTAACGTCCTCCCCCTGCGAACCGACTGATAAATTCCGATCTAAAGAAAACTGGCTGATTGAACTAATTTTTAATTGATTAATCTGATTTTGTAAAGCCGAGATCTGGTCTAAAAGATTTTGTATTGAAGGTGTAATTTTCTGAAATTCAGAAGTTAATTGGACTTTAAGATTGAAAGATGAAGTTGGATCATTCTCGGTAAAATCGGCGGTCTTTGAATGATTAGCCGGAATCAAAATAAGCTTATAAATTTCAGAGCCGAAATTTTTTAAATACAAGGTACCATTTGAGCCGCTTACTTGTGGTGAGCTTGTCGAACCAAAAGGAACAAAACCAGTCTCTTTTTGACCGTTTATTTTAAAAGCAACATATGGAATCTTAAAATTTGTTCCCGGATCAGCCGAAAAATCAATTCTTAAATTTAAATTTGACCCAGAATTAACAGAAGTATTGAATTCATACCAAGCAGGTTGCCAATCTTTGACCGTTTTAAAAATGGAAACAATATTTTCTGCTCCATAAATAGTTGAGCTTTGACTTGGCGAAACTCTGAAATTTTTTAAATGCTCGTATCTATAAGCGAATTTTGGGCTGACCGTCTCGTCATTTAAGACATTGGCTATTGTCCAATTTGAAAAAATATCTGAAAATCTTTCGGTAAATCCATTCAATAAAAGAGCCTCATTTAAGGAATCGATGCCGATTTTACCGTTTTTTAAAGAATCAACTAACATTTTTTCTCCGTAGTGATCGACTAAATAATAAGAAAACAAAGTTATGGCTCCGTAATCAGGAGCCTTATTCTTCCATTCTGCCAAGGGTTCAGAGGGGTCAGCCTGAAAAGCAAAAACTCTTCTTCTGATATTCGAAGTTTCATAATTTTCATCATAACCAAGAAGGCGCGGGGCATGCTCGGCTCTAGCTTCGTTAAGCCAAATATCTTCACTAACATTTTTTAATATATCTTTTTGCTGAAAACCAATAAGATGCTGAAATTCATGGGCCAAAAATATTTTTGCCCGGCCGTTTAGCAAAGAAAGTGAATTTATAAAAACCATTTCTCTTTCATTTGATTCAGGAATTTGGCTCTTTTTATAGAGGTGGCTTGAATCAAAATAACCGCCGGCCAGATCTATAAGTTTAGTTATTAAAATGGTGACCCGCGGATCATTGTCTATCCCCGGATTACTCTCTGCTCCCCAGAATTGAGTCTCAATCGGATAAATTCTATCATCGAATTCCCGGGCCAACTCATCTAATTTGGCCAAAAATATTGTCTGCTCTGGCTGTGAAATCCCCGCCCAGTAATCATCGGAAACATACCAGTGGGCTTTGTTCGAAATTTTCATCAAATTGGCAGAGACTTCTCTGCGACCGAGATACTCGTAATCAGAATTTATATTAAAAATCGAGGTTTGGTTTAAAAAATCAGCAGAAGCACTTTCAGAAAACAAAAAACAAAAAAAGAAAAAAAGAATAATTTTTTTCATATTTTAAGCATACCAAATTTTACTATCTAAGCGAATTTATAAAATCCTGGGCTTCTTTGGCAAACGATGGGTCAATTTGAGCGGCGGCCTGGGCAGCTTTGATGGCCTTGTCTATCTCCCCTATCTGTTTATAGGCCGCGGCAAGAGAAGCATAATATTGAGGATCTTTCGAATTTAGTTTAACCAATGCTTCGTATATTTCCGCCAGCTTTCTGTAATTTCCCAACCTAAAATAAATATCTATCATTCTAAGAGCATCTGTTTCACTACCCTTATACGGATAACCGGAATCCTCAATAACCTGAACTGCTTTATTGAAATCTCCTTTCTGGGCATAAGTAATACCTAAATACCAATGAGACAGCTTAACTTCAGGATTTAACGTCTTCACTTTTTCAAACCACTCTATCGCTTTTTGGTAATCTTTTTTATTAAGATAGGCCTGGGCGATTTCATAATAAGTCCTGACAAAAGTCGGAGATATTTCAAGAGCCTTTAAACTATGCTCTAAGGCCATATCATTATAGGGTGAGCTAAGATCACTCTTACCAAGTACTATATAAAGACGGCTCAAATATAAATAAGGAAGATAATCTTGTTTTGATTCTTCAGTGTTCTTTTTAACATTTTCAATGGCCGTCAAAAGTCTTCCCTGATTTTTTTCATCTATTTTTGAAAGACCGCTAGTTCTTTCAAGAATATACTGACCATAGCGATGGCGGATTTCATATTTTCCAAAAGTGTTATAACTCATTGCTTCTTTGAACTTTTCAAAAGCAAAATCATGATCACTATTCCAGGAAGCGACTATTGCTCGAGTAGTTGCATAGTTGGCTTTTGCCGGCCGAACTTCAAAAAAGTAAATAGATAAAATTACGGCAATCATTAAAACTATACCTGCAAAATTAGCTGCCAAGTTTTTATTTTTAGCATTCGCATCATTCGTATGCATTCGTATATTAGCATCGCGTAGGGCGAGGGCATTTATTAGCCCGAGCACAATGAAAAACATTACATAATTTGCCGAGGTATCAAAAATAAAAAAATTATGAATCATGTAGGCAACAAGGGCAGATATGAGACCTATCTTAAAAACCTTGTCTTCCGGATTAGAATTCAATTTATTTAAACCCTTAAATGCATAAACATAAATTGAAACATAGGCGGCAAAACCGATTAAACCCATGGTAAACAGAACTTCCAGAAACTGGTTATGGGCCCGGTCAAATAAAGTTTCTGAACCTAAACTGATAAAATTCGGATTAAAGTGTTTTGAAAACGGGGCGTTAAACATTTCCGGCCCCCAACCTAAAACCAAGTATTTAAAAGAATCGTTCCAGCCGTCGAATCCGGCTTGCCAAGCCCACATTCTAGTTTGAACCGTCCTGGCTTTTGGAGAAATATCGGCATAACGTGAAAGATATTGATTAGTTTTTACGAAATTGGTATTTCGTAAAGAATATAAAACACCGGCAGAAACTAATACCAAAATTAAAAATGCCAAAGTGTATCTTTTAATTTTTTGAGAACCTAAGTTAATTGAATAAAGAAAACCGAATAAAACAATGCCAACCACGATTCCTAGAACCGAGCCTCTTACTCCAGTCAATAAAACAGCAAGGGCATCAATCAAAAACGCGGCGGCGTAAAATATTTTTTCATTCTTGGAATTTCCAGACCTAAAGTAAAGCATCAAAGCCAAAAAAACATTAATTATTATGTAGCCGGCAAAAAGCGCCGGATTCCCGATTGTTCCAAAAATTTTTGCCCGGCCGCCAGAACCAATAACCCACGCAATATCCGTCTTCTGTAAAAATCCGTAAAAAGCCGAGAGCAAGCTTACGGCCAAAGAAACATTAATCAAGGTCAGCCAGTCCTCTTTTTTCTTTAAAACCGCCGAAGCAATAACAAAAAACATCCAGAAATGGATAAAACTTAACCAGCCACCCATTCTCTCAAGCGTCCCGAAGAAACTTTGGAAGACATTAATGCTGGTGAGAGTCGTAAGCCCGAAAGCTAAAGTGAAAAAAGTAACGGCCCGAAACAACGGAGTTTGAGGCGGGAGATAAGCCCGGCCGTATTTGAAGAGCAACATAACATAAAAAACGGCCAGAATTTCCATTAACGAACGGAAAACCAGAATCTTGCCGAAATGGAAAGGAGATATAAACTCGCTGAATATCACCAAAGGAATAAAGGCCGTAAGATATATCCCGTATTTTACGATATTTTCCAAACTGATTTTAGTTCTTTGATTGTTTGACATTAAAAAAAATAAATGATATCAATCTCCTATTCATGAAGCGCCTCTTTTTGTTTTTCGGCGACATAGCGATACTTTATCTTTCTCTCTATTTTACTTTGTTTTTACGCTATGGCGCGGACTTGAACCAACAGGTTTCGATTCATCTTTTGCCGTTTTCTCTTCTTTTCATTTTCTGGATAATCGTATTCTATATTGCCAACCTCTACGAACTTAATTTCGCTAAAAATTCACCTGAATTTTATTCCTCTTTATTCACCTCTATCGCCGTATCAGCGGCGATCTCGGTTCTTTTCTTTTACCTTATTCCGGATGTCCAAATCGCGCCGAGAAGAAATCTTTTAATCTATATCGCCGTCTTCACCGGTCTAATCTCATTATGGCGCTGGCTTTACAATAAAATTTTGGGCAAAACCTTTAGAAATAATACTATAATCGTCGGCTTCAATCAACTTGCTTACGACTTGGCTAAGTTTCTCAACCGAAACCTGCAATACGGATATAATCTAAAATATGCTCTTGATGTTTCTCAACAGGCAGCTTTCTCGTTCCAAAATGTGGATTTCAGGCAGGTTCGCGGCGCCAAAGACATAGAAAGAATCATAAACAACGAACATATTAATACCATAATTTTAAGCCCTGAATCGTACCGGCTTCCGGATATAATCGATGTTTTCTATAAAGCCAGCAAAAGAAACGTTCAATTTATAAACCTGGCCAGCGCCTATGAAAAAATAATGAAAAAGGTGCCGCTTGAAGCCGTAAACCAGCTTTGGTTCCTAGAAAATATTTCCCGCGGAGAAAAACGCCTATATGAGCTTTTAAAAAGAACAACCGATTTGATTTTGGCTTTAATCGGGTTGGCGGCATTTTTGATTTTGTTCCCCATTATCGCTCCGGCGATAAAAGCCGGCTCGAGCGGCCCGATATTTTACCGGCAAAAGAGGGTCGGCAAAGGAGGAAAAATATTTGAAGTCATAAAATTCAGAACAATGATTCAAAACGCCGAACAAAACGGCGCGGTCTGGGCCCAAAAAGAAGATTCCCGCGTCACCAGATTCGGGAGATTCTTAAGAAAGACTCGGCTTGATGAACTACCGCAAGTAGTTAATATCCTGAAGGGCGAAATGTCGGTGGTCGGACCGCGAGCCGAGCGGCCGGAATTCGTTGAAAAACTTAAAAAAGAAATCCCGTTTTACGAAGAACGCTTGTTAGTTAGACCGGGACTTTCCGGATGGGCTCAGATAAATTACGGAAAAGATTTAAATCATAACGATACTAAAGAAAAACTCCAGTATGATTTGTACTACATAAAAAATAGATCG
>VMGG01000008.1 GCA_007376425.1 Parcubacteria group bacterium Gr01-1014_2
GGCTAGTCTCCATTGCGCTGAACACGGCAGATCTTGGGATGGCAAGTATTGCCAACCAAACGGATTTTTAGCTAGAGTATTTGAGAATACTTTAGCTAATCTTGGAAAACTACTCGGTTTATAAAAACTTAAAAGGTAAAACCGTCTGGATTACGGGCGGGAAAAGAATAGGCAAAGAAGTGGCCTATTCTTTGGCTGAATTAGGAGCTAATTTGGTTTTGAGTTATCGAAGTTCTGAAAAAGAAGCAGAGGAAGTTGCAAAAAAAATTAAAAAATTAGGCCGCAAAGTTTTAGTAGTCCAATGTGATACGGCTATTCGCGAAAGTGTCCAGAGGGCCGTCAGCCAGATTAAAAAAAGTTTTAAGAGATTAGATATTCTTGTTTTGCTTGCTTCTGTTTTCAAGTCGGTCAATCTTGAAAAAATCAAAGATGAAGACTGGGACTCAAATTTTGCCACTCATGTAAAAGGAACTTTTTGGCCGATTCAATTAAGTCTGCCTTTGATGCGGCCCGGTTCTCATATTATTACCGTCGCTGACCGGACTTCAATCGGGAAAATCTATCCCGGTTATCTGCCTTATGCAGTTACTAAATCAGCGGTCGCGGCTCTTACTCGGGCTCTGGCCCAAGAACTCGGGTCAAAAGGCATTTTTGTAAATTCTATCGCCCCTGGCCCGATTTTAAAGCCAGATGATATTAGTAAAAATGAGTGGCAGAAAATTCGCGGCTCTTCGTTTATAAAATATCCAATTACCGATAAAGAAGCGGTCCGGGAATTTGTTGATACAGTAATTAGGCTTTGTTTTGTCCGTTCTTCTGGCAGCATATACCCTCTTGATTTAGGGCATCTTTAAGAAATGATTACCAATAAAAAAACGATTTGGGCGATTTATATTTCAATGTTCAGGAAGTTATAAATCTGGCCCGGGATTGCGAGGCAGGCGGTTTTCCAGGATCAAGTTTTGGCTGCTGCAAAACCGGGACTGGCAGTCAAAAGCATAAAGCTTTCAGAGTCAGCCACTGCCTCAGACGATATTTGGCGAGATTATAAAGGGTTTGCCTGGATTGATCCGGCTGCCAGCGAGTCATGGGATTATAATATTAAAATCGCTCGCGACGCTTGGAGCCGCGGCTTTGACGAAATAAATTTTGATTATATTTACACCGAAGAAGCGTTGTAATTTTAAAAAGTATCTGGAATAATCAAAGAGATGCCGTTTATAGTAAAAATAATTATTATCATTATTGTTCTTTTATCAGTCATCTGGCTGGTTAATTTAAATTCGGCCAAGAACGAAGAGGCAAATTTTGATTTAATGAGCAAGTGTGTTCAGCATATTAATGCTAGTCTTCATATTCATCCTGAACTGGAAATAATAATTAACGGAGAAAAACAGGCAATCCCGGCCAATATCGGGATAACTTCAGACTGCATGCGCCCGGTTCACACTCATGACCAAGCCGGCATTATTCATATAGAATGGAAAACAAAAAGAGATTTTCCCTTGTCAGATTTCTTTAGAGTATGGGGCAAGACTTTTAACCAGAACCAAATTCTTGACTATCGGACTGACGAAGGCCATGAAATCATCCTGACCGTGAATGGGCAAAGAAGCGAGGAATACGAAAATCTCATAATGAGAGACAGAGACCGGATCTCTATCATTTACCAGAAGAAATGAAGCATGAAGTTCATAAAAAACAAAATAAGCACACTGGCCATTCTGCTGAACTCTTTCTGAAAAAATTCTGGGTCAGTTTAATTCTAACTGCGCCAGTTATAATTTTCTCTAGTTCGAGGTTCATTCCTTTGATTTTAGGTTCAATTGTTTTTTTCTACGGCGGCTGGATTTTCATAAGGGGCGCGATTGGAGAACTTAAAGCCCGATTGCCTGGGATGATGACTTTAATCGGCTTAGCCATCTCAACCGCCTATTTTTACAGTATCGGGGTAGTGGTATTGAGCGGCCCCGCCTTCGTTGAAGCTACGGCGGGCAAGGAAACTCTTTTTTGGGAATTAACCACACTGATTACGGTCATGCTTTTGGGTCATTGGTTTGAAATGCGAGCGGTTTCCAGCGCTCAAGGAGCATTGCGAGAATTATCAAAATTGTTGCCGGACGAAGCGGAGATAATTCTCGCAAATTCTCAATTTCCAATTTCCAATTTCCAAACAAATCCGAAATTACAAATTCAAAACACCAAAATAATACCGATTTCGGAACTGAAAGCGGGAGACGTTGTTTTTGTTAGGCCGGGAGCAAGAATCCCGGCTGATGGGGAAGTGGTTGAAGGGAAATCAGAAGTTAATGAATCAATGATTACTGGCGAGTCGGCTCCGGTATCCAAAGATATTGCCAGCCGTGTGATAGCCGGTACGATCAATGGCGATGGCTCTCTTAAAGTTAAAGTATCAGCCGTCGGCGCTCGTACTTTTTTGGCCGGAGTGATGAGATTGGTAAAAGAAGCACAAGCCTCAAAATCAAGATTGCAGGTTCTTTCTGACCGGGCCGCTTTTTATCTGACCGTTATAGCTATTTTAAGCGGGAGTTTTACATTTTTAATCTGGTTTTTAGCTGAAGCGGGATTCGGTTTTGCGCTTGAAAGACTGGTTGCAGTTTTAGTAATTGCTTGTCCTCATGCTCTTGGTTTGGCCGTACCTTTGGTTGCGGCGATTTCAACGGGTATGGCCGCCAGAAACGGCGTATTGGTAAAACAGCGTTTAGCTTTGGAAGTAGCAAGAAAAATTAATACGGTTATCTTTGATAAAACCGGAACTCTGACAAAAGGGGAGTATGGCGTAACAGATATAATTCAAAATGCAAAATTAAAAAATCAAAATGACAATTCAAAATTCAAAATTGACGAGAGTGAAATTTTGCGGTTGGCGGCATCGGTGGACAGCCACTCGGAGCATTTTGTTGCCAAGGCAATTGTTAACGAAGCGGGAAAGAGAGAACTTAAGCTTGCCGAAGTTCAAAATTTTCAGAGAATTCCAGGTCAAGGCGTACGAGGTAAAATACATACTAATAAACTTGAGAATGTTGGTATGTTGCATAAAGAAGAAGTTGAGGTTATGGTTGGCGGAGAGTCAATGGTCATTGAAAATCACATTTTGGTTCCCAGTGAAATCGAAACCAAAATCGAAGTGCTCTCCAATCAAGGCAAGACCACAATTTATGTTACTGCCGACAGTCGGCTTCTGGGAGTCATTGCTCTTGCCGACACCATCAGAGACGAATCGCGCGAATCGGTTAAAAAACTTAAAGAGCTTGGGGTGAAAGTCGCTATGCTTACAGGCGATTCCGAGAAAGTGGCGCGATGGGTTGCCGGAGAAATGGGTATTGACGAGTATTTTGCGAGGGTTCTGCCTCATCAAAAATCAGAAAAAGTTAAGATGCTTCAGCAAAAGGGTCAAAAAATAGCAATGGTTGGCGACGGGATTAATGATGCTCCGGCATTGGCTCAAGCGGATTTAGGCATTGCCATCGGTGCCGGCACCAATGTCGCCATTGAGTCAGCCGGAATAATTTTGGTTAAAAACGATCCGCGGGATATTGTTAAAATCATAAAACTTTCTAAGTTGACTTATTCAAAAATGATTCAGAATCTTTTTTGGGCAACCGGCTATAATATTGTGGCCTTGCCTTTAGCTGCCGGTGTCCTTTATTCAAGAGGAGTGGTGCTTGAGCCAGCCATAGCCGCTTTATTTATGTCTTTATCCACAGTAATTGTGGCCGTGAATGCGGTATTATTAAGAAAGAGAAAGTTATGAGTAATTCTAAAATTATTGAATGGGTTTTGCGGATTGCCGTGGCCGGAGAATTTACTGGTCATGGCATTTTAGCGTTACAAGGAAAAGAAGCGTGGATAGGTTGGATTCAGCAATTTACTGGAATTGAGATAGGAACAGCGGCCATATTGCTGACTTTAATCGGATTATTGGATATATTCGTAGCTTTAGTTGCTTTATTAAAACCTTTGCCTTTGGTTTTGCTCTGGGCAGCTTTTTGGGGATTTTGGACGGCGCTAGTCCGGCCTTTGGTAGGTGAGCCGATTTGGGATTTTGTGGAACGCTGGCCAAATTGGGGAGCGCCTTTGGCCCTTTATTATTTAACAGGTCGAAGAAATAAAATTAGTAATAGATAATAATTTTTATGATGGGAAATTTTATGAAAAACTATTTTGGTTTAGTAAAAGCATTTTTACTTTTTCTGTTTATCATTGCGGTCTTTTGGTATGTCAGCGCTTATTCGCGATCAGTCGTGCCAGAGCGGACTTTTACGGTTTCAGGAGAGGGGAAAGTTGTGGCCGTTCCTGATATTGCCCAGCTTTCTATCGGTGTTTTGACCGAGGGCGGGAAAAACCTAACCGACCTTCAAAAACAAAACACTGAAAAAATAAACCGCATAATTTCTTATCTGAAAGAGCAGGGGATAGACGAAAAAGACATTAAGACTGAATATTACAGTATTTCGCCTCGATACCAAACCACTCCTTGCCCGCTTTATTTGCCGACTTATCCTGAAATAATCCGGCCCTGCCCGCCGTCTTCCACAGAAATAATCGGCTACAGCATCAGTCAGAATCTTTCGATTAAAGTAAGAGATTTAAGCAAGGCCGGTGATACTTTGGCTGGGGCAGTCGAGCGCGGAGCCAACACTGTTTACGGGCCGAATTTCACGATCGATGATCCAATTAGCCTCCAAAATCAGGCCCGCGAAGAAGCCATTAAACAGGCCAGAGAAAAAGCGAAATCAATGGCTAAGGCCGGCGGTTTCAGAGTTGGGAAATTAGTTTCAATTCAAGAAGGATTTTCAGGGCTGCCGATTATTTATGGATTAGAGGAAGTAAAAGGCGGCGCCGGACCTTCAATTGAGCCGGGCTCTCAAGAGATAGTTATTACTATTAATCTTACTTACGAGATTAGATAAAAAATAGGGGTGAATTAGTGTTTTACGAAAAGAGTAATCGAGGCGGTATTAATAAGTTTGCCGTTTAAATCTCTGGCGGTAAAAATAATATTATAGGGTCCGCCTCCATTCCAAGTCCATGAGTCAAACTGGATTTTCGCTTGTTTGAAATAAGGATTGGCATTTTCCATTAAGATTTCTCCTTTTTGGTCAACATTATAGGTAGCGATATATGTTTCCGGGTTTCGATCCTCAATATATATTTTTATTTTTTTCTCGCCGGAAATGATTGAATTATTTTCGGGACTTTTTATGATAATTTTTCCATTATCGGTTCCAACTGGGTCAGCGCTTAACTTATCGCTGTTTGAAGTATTGGCGTTTTTGATTAGTGACGCGGTGTTTATTGATGCTGACCCGGTTCCTTGATCTGAAAAGTAATACTTTAAAATGTCTTCGGCTGGTTTATTTTGGACAGTATAGCCTTTGTCGTTGTTTCCTCCTGCATTTTGGTCAATTTCCCAATCCCAAAAATGGACGCCTTTGAAGTAGTCTTTATCTTTCCAGAATTCAAAAAATGCTTTGTATAAGTCGGCTTGTTCTCCAAGATCAACTCCTGCATCAAAACTGTAATTTCCAGGGTCGAAGATTGCCCCATCAACGCTTCGATAGCCGATTTCCGCAGCAATTATAGGTTTGTTTATTTTTTGCTGGAGAGGATAGATATAGTTTTGTTCTATTTTCTGCCACTGCTGCAAGAGCTGGTCTAAAGTTGGGCTGCTGTTGTCAGCCAAAGGATAATACATTGATAACCCGATGTAATCCAGCATATCCCAGAAAGGCAGGCCTCCTTCATCATAATGCTCACTGAAGGAATTAGCGCTGTAGGTTAACTTGCCGTTGTAGGCAGTTTTTATTTTTGAAATTAAGCTCCGCCAGTAAGGTTCGTTGTCCGGGTTCATTGTCAGGGAGTAGAGTTCAGCCCCGACTGAAAACTGTTCCACGCCGTGGGTTTGAGAAAGCTTTGCGTAGTTAAGCATCATTTTGGAGTAGTTATCAAAGAAATTTTTCCTGTCAACCGGAGCTAAGTTTGCTCTCCACTTCCCGCCTTTTATATCAAGGTGCGGTTTTAACATAATTTGTAATCCCAGCGAATGGGCCTTGTCGATGGTATAGGCTAAAAGCTCGTCCGAGGGAGTGCGTGGTTTTCTGTCAATGTTGGAAGATGTTTTTGAGTCGGTTAGCCAACCCGGAGTGATGGTCACGAAGTTTGCGTGGTCATTAGCTATCCATTTCAAAGACTGGTCAACTTCAGATTTATCCTGATTGACGAGTCTAAGAGTCAGTCCTTTTTGCCAGTTTGAGGTGAGAGCAGAAATATCGCCGCTAGGGATTATAAAAATCAGAAAAGCGATTATTAGCCAGGCGATAGTTTTAAAAATATGACTAAGCACTACTCATAGATTAGGTCTTTTAATAATTGCTTTCAAGAGTTGGTTTCAAGTTGAAAAACAATGGTTTTTTTACGGTATCTCTAATGATTGGCCAATTTTTAGTTTATGGGGATTGTCTAAATTATTCATCTTAGCAATACTTTGGTATAAAGAGGCATTTTGGTAAAGGACATAAGCAATTGACGATAAAGTATCTCCTTCTTTTACGGCATACGTTTTTGGACCGTATTCAGCTTGGTACACATTTAGCCAGAGAGTTTCAGAAAATTGTATTTTTTCAAGTTTGGTAAATTTATTATCAAGATATTCTTTAGCCTCCAGCCCCCCTTTTAAATTATCGGCGATAAAAAGAAAAATTCTTTGATGGCCGCCTTTTATAGTTTGGGTATCTTCCGCTAATCTTTCCGGAGTAATATCTGGAATCGCGCCTTTCCTTTTATCCCATATAGGGACTGAAGTTATTTGAGCTAACCCGCGATAATAATACTGTAAAGGGTAAATCATATAAGGCGGGGCCAAGGCCACAATATCTCGGGGATTAGTTTTTTCAGAAAGATAATTTGTTGCTTCGCGGTAGTCTTCCTTAACCACGATATCAGGACTGGCGGATTGATTTACAAGACCAGCGCCGAGGCTGACTACAAGAATAGTCATAAGAACTTTTTGGGATAGCCCTTTTGATTTAGCTAAGAGCCAGGCGATAAAGACATAGTAAAGCGGAGTTATTATAATAAGATAGCGGGTAAGATATACTGGTTTATATAAGATACTTACCATAAAAGTAAGAAAAACCGGCAGGATAATTCCAATGACCATCAGATAAACGTTTGGGTTAATAGGATTTCTTTTTGCCAGAAAGATAAAACCTATTAAAACAATTAGCGGCCAAAAAGCGATTAGCGCCGCGGTCACACTGTCGGGCTGGTACCCAAAAGTGAATTCAAAAAAACTAAGGATGATATTAAAGCTTGTTGGTTTTCCTAATTCCGGGGCAAGAGTTCCGGAGCCATGAATTCTAATCAGTTCGTATAACCATGGTGAAAAAGCAATCAGTAAAATAACCGCGGCTGTTAAAAAGTTATAGAGTATTTTTCTTTTAGGAATCGTTAATCTGGAATTCCAGTCAACTTTCCAGGTACTTAAGAAAAATACAGCTTGAGTCAGAAGTACCAGCAGGAAGAAGTAATGGGTGTAGATGCCGACAAGGCTTACCAGAGTGTAAAATACATAATACTTGAGTTTATTTGTTCTTAAGATTCTAAGAAAAAAGTAGTAAGAAAGAGTGGTAACTAAAATTAATAATGTGTACATTCTGACTTCCCGGCTGTACCAAACCCAGATAGGTGAAATTGTCCCGATAGCGGTAGCGACTAAGGCCCATTTTCTTTTTAAAAACTCGCGGCTAAGAAGATATAAAGCCGGTAGAGACAGGATGCCGAATATAGCAGAAGAAGTCCGGACAGATGCTTCCCCGAAGCCGAATAAAGCAATCCAGAAATGAAGGAATGTGTTATGAAGGGGTAGGTGAACATTTTTTAACATATAGAAATGGATAAACTCGGTGGTGTGGGAGGCCTGCCAAATACTTTGGGTTTCATCCAAACGCAAGCTCTCACTACCAATTAAGTAAAGGCGCAAAAATGCTCCAATCCCAATTATAATTATCAGATAGAGTAAAACTTTACACTTGGCTAAACATTTTTTTGTAGTCATTTTTGATTTTCTTTTTCCGGCGACAGATTAACTTGATGGAGGATTGATTCTCTTTTTCTGGTAAAGTTAGCCGTTTGAATGTAAAAACTACTAACCTTTGATTTTAAATGAGCAGTAACCGTTTCCCAGGGGTAAGCCACCCTAATAAATCCGAGAAAGAATACAATATTAAAAAGAGCCCAGGAAGTATTGGTAACCACCGATGGTGTAAATCCGTGCTTGGTAACCGCAAAAGTAATAGCAAAAATTGTAAGCAGAATATAAGTTATATGAGGTAGAGCATAGACAAGATAATTTCCTGATTGTTCGGTTTTTGAAGTAACTTTAAATTTTGTTTTAACGTTAAACAGGGCTGATATGGCCGCGGCAATAAATACAAAAAAAGAGCTCATCGATATTTGGATTGCGTTAAAGGTAATTTTGAATTTAGTTGATTTCATTAGAAGATAGATGGTGGTAAATATAAAAGGGAAAAAGTAGATCATAAAGTTATTAACGTTTTCTTTAACCGGAGATATCCCGCTCATTAAGACAAAAATAGGAATCAGGGCGTTAATTGCTACAATCAGGCCGTTTAAATAATAACTGCTTGAGTAGAGATAGTGGATTTTTTGAGCCTTGGTCAGGCCTTTTTTGAAAATAGGGTTATGGTTAAAAATCAGGTCGAGACACCCTCTGGCCCAGCGGTATTGCTGGCTTACGTATGATTTTAAATCCTGGGGGGCGAGGCCTTCGGAAAGAATTTCCGGTATATAAATGGATTTGTAGCCTTTTTGATGTAAGTAAAGGGAAACTAAAAAATCTTCGGTTACAGTATTTTCAAGAATTCCGCCGATTTCCTCCAGAGCACTTCTTCTTATCACCGCATTTGTCCCGCACCAAAAAGTGGCGTTATCTTTATTTTTACCTTGGCAGATTGGTCCGAAAAAAAGTTCCTGCTGCTCCCAGGCTGAGCGAGTTAGGTGATTCTGGTCTTTATTTTTATAGTACTGGGGAGTTTGGACAAGAGCCATTTTGGAATCTTGAAAGTAGGCTAATGTTTTTTTCAAAAAATCTTTTTTAGGCGCGTGGTCAGCGTCAAAGAGAGCAAAAAACGGGGCGTTAGTTTGTTTTAGGCCGTTATTAATGTTTCCTGCTTTTGCCCCTCCCGGAATCGTTCTGGTGATTACATTTGCTCCATACTTTTTGGCTAAATCTTCTATTTCCCGCCAGTTTTCTTTTTTTGCCACGTAGCCGTCATTTAAAATATAAATCCGGTAATTTGGGTAATCGATAGCCATTGCCCCAGCCAGTGTTTCTTCTACTACCTTTGTTGGTTCGCCGCAGACAGTTATAAATACATCCACAGCCGGAGAAAAGTAAGGGGGCACAACTCTACAGGTATATTTTTTTTGATCCCGGACTGTATATATATATCCGATTACCTGCCAGATGTGGTAGGCCTCTCCGATAAAAAGCAATCCGTATAATATCCGTGATTCCATATTGCTGAAATCAAGCCACCAGAGGCTGTAAAATAAAGTCACGCCAAGAGAAAAAATTATAAAAAGGCGGGAGATCTGTTCGTTGGGGAAAATTATTTCCTTTTCTGTATCAGAATTCATAAATTTTCGCTTTCAATCATTTTCGTCTTCAATTAGATATAAGTTAGGAAGTTTCTTTGCGTGAAAAGCAAAACCGAACCAGACCCAGTTCTGGGAATAATAGTCCAAAGGTTTCGAAAAATTTTCTGTATTTGAGTCGTAAAGCCGCCCCAGTTTTTTTCTGTACAGTTCTTTAGCAATTTCAGGATGGATTAAGCTAAAGTAGGGATAGGTGCCGGCATAGATGCTTGAATTTTCATACTTTGTTGCTGGCTGGCCGTCATGATGGTAAGAATCAGAGAAAGAACCGCGTTTCATCCATTCGTTTTCAAGAGTTCCTACTGACTTGAGATAATCTATTGCTCTTTTATCTTTATGCCACTCCCAGTCTAAGGTCACTCGCCACAAAACCCGGAAAGCATCATAAGAAAAATCTGTCTTTTTATCTTTGTATATAGCCGGCTGCACCCTTAATGTATCCGGATCAATACTTATCCAGTCGGGCGGCAAATTTCCGCTTCTTTTTCGGTCAAGAGGAGCAAGGGTAGATACTTGAAGAACTTGATAAGAGGTGTCTTTAAGACCAAGCCAGTCATGAGCTGGATCAACTTCGTTAAATATGGGGTAGGCATAAAACATAAAATAGGAAGGATTAATTGTGTAGGAATTGTTTTCTTTAGCCCAGTTGCCGGCAACGAGGTAAGGTCTTTCTTTTAAAATTACCACTTCTTTTTCCCAGATGTCAGCTAAAATTTTTTTTGCCTGTTCCAGATAGTGGTTTTGTTTCCAACGTTTATAAGCAAAAATAAGAGCCAAGGCAATGTCTTGATCAGCATCAGAGGCGCTGTTTATTCCGCCTTCTTCTTTTAAAACGCCCCATCGCCCGTCTTTTTGGCCCCATAACCAGGCAAACAGCTGGTCGTCTCTTTCCCTTAGATTATTATTTGTCCATTTAAGCACCCGATCAAAGATTTCTTTATCGTCTATCCAGACAGCCCGCAAAAGGGCGTACGACTGGCCTTCAGAAGTAGTAATGTAGTTTCGGTCGCGGTCAAGGGTTCGGCCGTCTTTTTGAATTTTGTCCCGATAGGCGAGCCATAAGTTTTCCACCACAGCCTCTGGATAAATTTCAGCAAAAAGTGGGCGATCCAGCTGAATTGATTGCAAAGAGGAAGCGAAAAAATTCGCTAAAATTACTGCTAAAGCTATTAATTTTATCGATATTGCTTCCATTGTCTAATTGTCCGAGGCAAAAAATTCTCCTTTTTGGATTAAAAAAGCAACTAAGCCAAAGATTATTGTACCCATTAGAGTCATTAAATCAACTGCCAGAGCGCCGACAATGGCTGTAGATTTTTCAATTTTAGCTACGCTTAACCCTGCCACCCAGCCGGCCTCCATCACTCCCAGGCCGCCGATGTTGGGAATAGTGTTGGCAAAAATCTGGACTGCTCCGCCGATAAGGACGGCTCTTATCCCTAATTCAATTCCAAAACCTTTAAGAAAGAAAAAATAAGCTAAAAACATACTCAGCCAGATAGCGAGAGAAAAAACCACCGCTTTTAGATATGTTTTCCAGTTTCTTAAGCGGCCAAAAGCATTCAAAAACTGATTTGTTTTTTGTTTAATAGTTTCTTGGAATTTAGCCAGCAAGAAAAAACCAAAAACCTTGATCACTATTTTTGGGACGGTCCTTGATGTTGAAGAAAGGAAAATAATAGAACCAATCCCAGCACTTATAAAGAAAATACTAAGAAGAAGAAAGAAAAATACCGGTTTAGTTAAATTTGAAAGAAAAGGCATTACTCCAATAATAAAGAAAAATCCCACCAAAACAAAATCAAGAACCCGGCTAATAATTAAAGCAGCCAAAGAATCAGAGTAGGGGATATTTTTTTGTTTTGCCTGTTGTAAAAAAACAAGTTCTCCGGTCGGATTTGGAAATGCTCTGACCGCCAGATTATGAATTCCGGTAATTGCCAGCAATTCTTTAAATGAATTTGAAGATTTAGGCAAAAGAGCTTTCCAGCGGGCAATCCTGGCTAAATAAACAAAGCCGTAAAAAATAGCCCCGTTGGTTATCTGAAGCGGCGCGATGTTGTTTATTAGTTTAATGACCGCATCTTTGTCTATGCCTCTAATTAGCCAGATTAAAAATCCAACAGTGATAATAATAGCTATCAGATTTTTATTAACCTTTAAAAATTTCATGCCCGGTTCCATCTATCTAAGAATTTTCCTGACCGTGTAAGTTTTTTTATTTTGTGATTCAAAATAGATTCGAGAAATGACCTCGCCCAAGATTCCCAGTGAGGCTATTTGAATCCCGGCTATTATTAAGGAAATTCCCAAAAGAAGGAGGGGCCGGCCGCTAATACTTAAACCCTGAAATAGTTTCAGATAAGTCAGGTAGATATTGATACCCAATCCTGCGGTGGCAAAAAAGATTCCAAGGGTGCCAAAAAGCCGCATTGGCTTGGTAAGAAACTTTATAAAGAACTGAATAGTAGCAATGTCAATAATTACTTTTAGGATTCTTGAAATCCCATATTTTGATTTTCCGAATTTGCGCGGATGATGAATAACGGCTATTTCTGTAACTTTAAAACCCTGACTACTTGGGAATATCGGGATGAAGCGATGCATATCTCCGTAAAGACGGATGCCGTTAAGAGCTTCTTTTCGGTAGGCTTTTAAGGCGCATCCGTAATCATGAAGATAAACGCCGGTTAATTTTGAAATAATAAAATTGGCAATCCGAGAGGGGAGGCGGCGGGTAAGAAATTTATCCTTGCGGTTTTTCCTCCAGCCAGAAACAATGTCATAGCCTTCGTTTATTTTATCAAGCAGACGCGGAATGTCGGCGGGATCATTTTGGAGGTCAGCGTCCATGGTAATTATGATTTCTCCCTGGGCTATATCAAAACCGGCCGAGATGGCCGCGGTTTGACCAAAGTTTCGCCTCAACTGGACTGCTTTGACTCGGGCATCTTTTGAGTGAAGTTTTTCAATAACGGATTGAGTATTGTCAGTGCTCCCGTCATTGATAAAAATAATTTCGTTGTTTTGAAAACTTTCTTTGTAGATATCAGCAATTTTTTCATAAAGAATCGGTAGACTGGCCCCCTCGTTTTTTACCGGAATAATTATAGAAATTTTTGGATTATTTTTTTCTTTTCCATTCATTTTTATAAAGACTGTCTTTTATATGTCTTGACCAGCCACGTCAGATAAGTGCCGATTAGCCCAGCTATAATTATAAGAGCTGCCTTCCAGCCAGAGTCAGATAAAATTGACCCAAGGAGGAGGGCTTTTTGTCTGGCAGCTTTGTTTTTTTCCGGTTCTTTTTCTTGGTCTTGGTCGGTTCCTTGCTCTGTCTCTTGGGCGGCGCCTACAGACAGATAACTTATTTCGTAATAATTATTGTTATCATTCTTTTTAATGGCCTCGGATTTATTAATTGAAATTGGTATTGGTACTGTTTTCGATGCTTTTTCAACTGTGTACACATAACCCCTGCCGTCTCCTGAAGAGTTGGTTGTCAGAGTACTGGCAATATGTTCGAAGACAGGGATGAGATTAATAGGGGAAGTAGCGATATAGTTATTTCCTCCGGTTCGAGCAGCAATAGCGGCCAGAAGTTCTTGGTCAGCTTTATCGCCGCCAACCGTAACCGTGTGAATTACAATGCCTTTATTTTTTGCAGTATCCGCTTCTTGAAGAGCCTGGGAATGGGCATAGCTAATATCTTCGCGGCCATTAAGTTTTGGCCGGTTTATGCTGCCGTCAGATAAAAGAATGGCCAGTTTTTTAGCATTTGGCCGAGCCCTAATTGAAGTTAATTCTTCTACTGCCTTGGCAATTGCTTTTTGTAAGTTGCTAAATTTACTGAAGTCATCTACATGATAGCTGTCTATTTTTTTCTTTACATCAATAAATAGGGCTCCAAGCTGTTTATTGATTTCTGCGTAGTCGGAAAAACGAATAAGGCCAATTCTGTCATAGGCAGAATCAAGGTGGTCAACAAAATTAATGGCCGCTACCTGGGCTTCATACATTCGGCCATCTTTATATTCAAACATACTAAAAGAGTGGTCAAATAGAAGCACTATATCTAAATTTGGCCGGTCTTGTACAGCAAATATATCAGCTTTTTTAATGAAAATACTAAAGAAAAGTAGTAATAAAATAATGATTATTAAAGCATTGGCCTTCTTTATCATTTGGTATTTATATAGCATTAAACCAGTGGCCGTCAATTGCGGATGCCAATGGCCGCTAAATTAGACCCCTGGCCAGACTTTATCAACTTGTCTAGTTTACCTGAATTTGTAAGTAGGTACATACCCTTGACTCTCATTTCTTTAAAAGTTAATATGTGAATTGTCATTTGGGCGTATATTTATGAAGAATTATTCAATCAAAAAATTACTCTTTGTTTCTTTTTTAATCATTAGCTTGGTTTTGTTGGTTTTGCCTGCTGTTTTTAATTCAGGAGTTGATGCCGCGCGCGAGCCTCGCGAGGCCAAAGAGGAATTGGAATTAAGAGAAGTGAAGCGAGAACTTGAAAAGGGAGAACATAAAAAAGATGAGGTTATTATAAAAATCAAAGGCGAGAAAAAATTTAGTAGAGTTGTCTTAAATGAAGAAGAAAATTTTGAAGAGGCCTTGATTCGCTACCGAAAGAAAGCTGACATTGAATACGCCGAGCCGAATTATATTGCTTATGCTTTTTTCACACCCAATGATCCGTTTTTTTCTTATCAGTGGCATTTTAAGCAAATCGGGATGGAAGACGCCTGGAATGTTTCAAAAGGAAGCGGGGTCATAGTGGCCGTCATTGATACTGGTGTGGCTTATGAAAACTATGGCTCTTATTACTTGGCTCCTGATTTAGCCAACACGGTTTTTGTGCCGGGATATGATTTTGTCAATAATGATACTCACTCTAATGATGATAATAACCACGGGACTCATGTGACTGGAACAGTTGCTCAAAGCACTAATAATAATTTAGGCGTGGCCGGGGTGGCATATCAGGCCAAAATTATGCCAATTAAAGTTCTTAATAGGTATGGCTCGGGCACTTATGCCGATATTGCCGATGGAATCAGGTGGGCGGCTGATAACGGTACCCAAGTTATAAATCTTTCTTTGGGCGGTTCTGCTACCAGCACTTATTTGGAAGAAGCACTAAAGTATGCTTACCAAAAAGGAGTTACTATTGTGGCGGCCGCTGGAAACAGTTCTTCTTCAACGCCAAGCTATCCGGCTGCTTACGATAATTATGTTATTTCAGTAGGAGCGGTTAGATACGATAAAAACTTGGCGCCTTATTCTAATTATGGGTCAAGCGTTGATGTGGTTGCGCCGGGCGGCGACACGTCGGTTGACCAAAACAGTGACGGTTACGGAGACGGAGTGCTTCAGCAAACTTTTTCAGGAAGTAGGAGTAATTTTGGCTATTATTTTTTTCAGGGAACTTCAATGGCTTCGCCTCATGTAGCTGGCGCGGCCGCATTACTTATCGCAAACGGCAATGCTGTAATGCCTAATGATGTAAGAAGCGCTTTAGAATCAACTGCCGAAGATTTGGGTGCTTCTGGCCGCGACAATACTTTTGGCTGGGGTTTAATTAATCCTTTGGCAGCTTTAAGCTGGAGCGCGCCAACGCCAAGTCCAACGCCAACTCCAAGTCCGACACCTACACCGACCCTAACTCCAACTTCCAGTCCAACCCCAACCCCAAGTCCTACACCGACGCCAACCCCGACTCCCACCCCGACCCCGACGCCTTCTCCAACCCCAACTCCGCCAGCCGAAACAGAGGTTTTCTATGACAGTTTTGAAATAAGCGAGTGGAATGGGCTTTGGACCGAAGACAGCCAGAACGACTGGTTTCGTTCAGCCCAGCGGGCAGTAAACGGAACCCGCTCAGCTGAAGTTGATGGTTTAGCCAATGATGCATCTATAACTTCTATAGTTATTAATCTTCAGGGAAAAACAAATGCCAAAATAACTTTTTCTTGGTATATTGAAAGTAGTTTGGATGCCGGCGAATATTTGGCTTTTGATGTTTCAACTGATTCAGGAGCCAGCTGGGTTGAAAAGGCAATTTTGCGCGGTAATGTTGATCCTGAAAATGTCTGGCATAATAAAACTGTTGACTTAACTGGCATCAGTAATCTCCAAATAAGATTCCGCGGCAAAATGTCCGGTTCAGCCGAAGATGCCGATGTTGATTTAGTCAGAGTTCTTGGTTACTAAGGATATGCTACCGGAGTAAAATATTTAGCTTCTTTTATCGGCCAGGCCCTTATAAAAGTTTTTCCAATAATAAAATCTTTATTAAGCGTTCCCCAGCGTCTTGAATCAGAACTGTGGAGCCGGTTGTCGCCTAAGACAAAGTACTCGTTTTCATAAATCTTTATTCTTAAACTGCCTTCGGTGATTTGATTAGAATCAAGATAGCTCGATTCATCTAAAATAGAGCCATCTGGGTTTTTTTCATCGAAGATTTTAACTTTATTATTTCTTATTTCTACTGTTTCATTGGGCAGACCGATTATTCTTTTTATGAAAAACTGTTTCGGATCTTCCGGGAAGCGGAAAACCACGACATCCCCTCTTTGAGGTTCGGAAAACCGATAGCTTACCTCGTTGATTATCAGGTAGTCCCCATTTTCAAAGGCCGATTCCATTGAGGCTCCTTTTACAAAAAATGGTTGGGCGATAAAATAACGGATTGGCAGGATTATGATCAGGGCCAGGGCGGCTATTTTTATAATTTCCCAGACAAACAAAAAAAAGCCTTCCCGTTTCTCACTGTTTTGACTTTGCAGTTTTTCTTCCATAGTATTTATTATAGCATAAAAAATTCCAATTCCCAAATCCCAATAACCAATGACCAATCAAATTCTAAATCCCAATTGGGTCATTAATTAATTTGGTCATTGGGATTTGAGATTTACAATTTCTATGAATATGAAATTGATAGTTGGTCTTGGCAATCCGGAAAAAGAATACGCAAACACCCGCCATAACATCGGGTTTCAAATAGTCGAATATATTAATAAAGAATATGGAGGCGGAATTTTTACATTGGATAAAAAAACCAACTCTGAAATATCCGAGGTCAAAATTGGCGGCAAAAAAGTTTTATTAGCTAAACCCGAGACTTTTGTGAATAAATCCGGCGAAGCGGTAAAAAAAATAGCCGCAAGTTATAAATTAAAGCCTGACAGTTTAATCGTTGTTCATGACGATTTAGATATTCCTTTTGCCAAGACCAAGATTTCTTTTGGCCGTAGCTCGGCCGGCCACAAAGGAGTCGAATCGGTTATTAGGGCTTTGAAGACTAATAAATTCAACCGGTTGAGAATCGGGACTTTTAATCAGCAAATCGTTAAAATCAGGAAGATAAAAGACAAAAGAAAGCGGCTGGCTGAAATGAATAAATTCGTTATCAGTCCATTTGGCGGAGACGAAAAACACAAATTAGTCAAAATAATTAAAGAGGCGGCCCAAAAGATACTATTAATTACAAGCGATCGCCTGTAACTAATAGTTTAAGCATGCAGCAAAACCAAAAAATATTTTTAAACGCTCTCAACTGTATCCCCGGAGTCGGATACGGCACTTTGAAAAATATTAAAGATTATTTCGAAGGAGATTTTGAAATGGGTTTTAAATCATCGGGAAGCCAGTTGAGAGCGGCCGGGATAAGAAACATTGAAGTTGATGTAATTTTGCAAGGCCGAGACAAAATTAATCCAGAAAAGGAATATTCCAAACTTGAGAAAGAAAAAGTCAGAATGATTGTTTTTGATGATCAAGAATTTCCTAAGCTTTTAAAACATATTCCTGATCCACCCATTCTCTTTTATATGAAAGGCGAGCTTAAAAAAGAAGATGATTTTTGTTTTGGAATAGTCGGGACAAGGCTGGCTACCAATTACGGGAAAGAAACCAGCCAAGTTATTGCTTTTAAATTAGCTAATGCCGGCTTGACCATAGTCAGCGGAATGGCCATAGGTATTGATAGTTTTGCCCATAAAGGTGCTTTGACCAGTAGCGGCCGAACCATTGCCGTGGTTGCTTCGGGTTTGGATGAAAAAAGCTTGTTTCCCCAAGAAAATGTGGGGCTATCAAGAAAAATTATTGAGCGCGGGGCAATGATTTCGGAGTATCCTTTGGGAATGAAAGGCGATAAGGAAAAGTTTCTTTTTAGAAATAGAATCATCAGCGGGCTGTCAAAGGGGGTTTTGATTGTGGAAGCGCCGTTGCGTTCGGGCGCTTTAAACACTGCGAGGCATGCTTTGGACCAAAACCGCGAAGTTTTTGCGGTGCCTGGCAATATTTCTTCAAGAATGTCTTTCGGGGCCAACTTGCTTTTAAAGCAAGGCGCCGCCTTGGTTACTCGAGCCGAGGATATTTTGCAGGAACTGAACTTTAAATTTACCTTGCCAGCAGTTGATGAAACGAGCGCTAAAATTTTTAGTTCTGAAAATAAAGTTGAAGAAAAGATTTTTGATATTTTAAACGGAAATGGGGAAGCCAAGCATATTGACGAGATTGCCAGGTTTTCCGGAACGGCCGTCCAAAAAATCAATGCTTCGTTGACAACAATGGAGATGAAGGGGATAATTAAAAACCTTGGAAACGGAAAGTATACTCTGGAAGAGAGATATTTAGTTCCGATTGAAGATGAAGAAGTATGAATTTAATAATAGTAGAGAGTCCAACTAAATCAAGGACCCTCGGCGCCTTTCTTGGAAAAAACTACATGGTTGTTTCCAGCATGGGTCATGTTCGGGATTTGCCGCGGACGGTTTTGGGGGTTGATGTTGAAAATGATTTTGAACCAAAATACGTGATTCCGCCGAGAGCCAAGAAAACTATTGCCGCCTTGAAAAAACTGCTTCCTAAATCCGATAAAATCATAATGGCAACTGATGGAGACCGGGAAGGAGAGGCGATTTCGTGGCATTTGGTTCAAGCTCTTGGTTTAGAAAATGCCAAAAAGAAAACTGTAGACCGGATTGTTTTCCACGAAATAACTAAAGGGGCAATTGAAAAAGCGCTTGAACACCCTCGGACTATTGATATGAATTTGGTTGATGCTCAGCAGGCGCGTCGGGTTTTGGATCGATTAGTCGGCTACAAGCTTTCTCCGTTTTTGTGGAAGAAAGTTGCCCGGGGCCTTTCGGCTGGTCGCGTCCAATCAGTGGCGGTTCGATTGGTGGTTGAGCGGGAAAGGGAAATTGAAAATTTTAAACCAGTCCAGTATTGGACGCTCGTCGCTTCGCTCCTCAAGTTTAAAAGTTTAAAGGTTGAAAGCGATAAAGAAAAAGAAAAATTTGAAGCTTTATTAACGAAGATAAAAGGTGAGGCGGTTCCAAAACCGGGGATAAAAAGTAAAGCCGAGGCCGATAAAATTTTAAAAGATTTAAATGGGAAAGATTTTATAGTTTCAAAAATTGAGAGCAAGGAAGAAAAAAGAATTCCAGCACCGCCTTTTATTACCAGCACTCTACAGCAAGAAGGTTTTAAAAAATTGAGGTTTTCTTCAAAGCAGACAATGATGCTGGCTCAGCAGCTTTATGAAGGGATTGAGCTTGGCGAAAAAGGAGCCACAGGATTAATTACTTATATGAGAACCGATTCAACTAATCTTTCGGAACAGGCGCTTTGGGCAGCGAAAGATGCGATTATAGATTTATTCGGCGATAAATATTGGGCTGGCTTTCCAAGGAAATATAAAGTTAAGTCTCGCCTCGCCCAGGAGGCCCATGAAGCGGTCAGGCCGACTGATCCGGCGCGGACTCCGGAAAGTATTAAAAGCCATTTAACTCCGCAGCAATTTAAGCTCTACGATTTAATCTGGCGGCGGTTTATGGCTACCCAAATGAAAGAAGCAGTTTTTGACACCATGAGCGTAGAAGTTGGGGCAGGGGATTACACTTTTGGGGCGAATGGCCAAGCTCTTAAGTTTGATGGATTTTTAAAAGTCTACCCAATAAAATTTAGTGAATTGACTTTGCCGGATTTGGAAGAAAGAGAGAAATTAACAGCTTCTGAAATTTTATCGAAAGAGCATTTTACCAAACCGCCGCCCCGTTATAACGAAGCCTCTTTAGTAAAAACTTTGGAGAAATTCGGAATTGGCCGGCCGTCAACTTATGCGCCGATTATTTCAACTATCCAAGACCGAAATTATGTCCAAAAAGACCGGACTCGATATTTCCATCCAACCGAAATAGGGAAGATGGTGAATGATTTATTAGTTGAACATTTCCCGAATGTAGTTGATTTAAAATTTACGAGCAAGATGGAAGATGAGCTGGATGAAATAGCCGAAGGAAAAGAAAAATGGACCTTGGTGCTTAAAGAATTTTACGGGCCGTTCAGTGAAAATCTCGAAAGAAAATACAAGGAAGTCGGCGGGAAAACAGTGGAGGAGACGGATGAGATTTGTGAGAAGTGCGGCGGCAAGATGGTGATTCGAATGGGCCGCTTCGGAAAATTTATGGCCTGCTCCAATTTCCCGAAATGCAAGAATACCAAGAATTTAGAGAATAAATAAAAATCTACTTTCGGTATATATCTTCGGGCCCTTTCTTGGGCAATGCCTTTCAGGAAACGCTCGGCCTCATACAACTTTTATAATTTTGTGGTTCCCTGTTTATCAGAATAAACCCTCGCTCATCCATCGCCTCGCTACCTATCTTAGATATACTCTTTGCGGCTCGGCTCCGGATGTTCCTGAGAAGGCATTGCCCAACGGGCCCTATTTAAAAATTCAAAGAGACATATACCTCAATTTTTATTTATTCTCTTTTTTTCAAAAACAAGACCGCTGGATGGCGCGGCTTGACATTAAATATCCACTGTATATACTTTAGATATATGCCCAGTAGTAGAAATTCGGCAGGTTTTAAAACTATGTCGATACATCACGCTGGGTATAGAAATAATTTTTAGATAATTCTTAGCAATGCCTTATTTTATAAACTAAACTAAGACATATGCCGAATTTTCACTACTGGGTATGAAGACAATGATTAATATTAAAGCGGACAGAGAAGTAAAAGAAAATGCTCAAAAACTGGCTAAAGAGTTGGGACTTAATTTAAGCGCAATTATTAACGCAAACCTTAAACAGTTTATCAGAAGCCGAGAGGTTTATTTTTCAGTTGCGCCTAAAATGACCCCGGAACTAGAAAGGCTTGTCGGTCAAGCCCGAAAAGATTATAAA
>VMGG01000028.1 GCA_007376425.1 Parcubacteria group bacterium Gr01-1014_2
CTGATTTTTAACATGGGTTTTATATTAGCATCTCGGTTATCCGCAATCAAGATCAAGAAAGCCTGAATCGGGTATAAATAATTTCTTCTAGTGAGCCTCTTCTTGGAAATGGCTCGCCACTTTGCTCGAGTTGCCGATAAGTAGGGCGTGTCTACCCCTTTATCCCCTACCTTATAAGCGGCAACTTTTCGCAAAGATACCGGCCATTTCACAAGACACGCCTCAAATCAGAAATTATCCATACCCTCACGGCTTTCTTTTCTTTTTACACCTCGCGCTTTTCGCTAAAAAGACAAAAGTCGCTGGGCAAACCATGCGACTTTGGAACGAACGGGTGCCAAATACATTTTCACCAACGATGAACCACCCTCGGTGGTATTTCGTATGTCCCATATAAGACTGCCTTGGGATCAATATCCGGCTGGGGAAACCCATCCTTTGCTGCCTCAATAATTGAGTCAGCTATTCTGATGGCATCCTCGTCATTCTTTGCCTCGCTTATATCCGCTTCCAACTTCCCGTAAACGAGTATATACATTTTCTTTCCCCCTTTCTTTTGATATTTCAATATAATCTATCTTCTGAAAAATTTCAATAACTAAGATTTATATGCGGAAAGCGGCGAGGCGTATCAATTTCTGAGCCGGGGAAGTGTTCTTAGGAAATGGCCGATACTTTTACGAAGAATTGCCGGTAACAAGCTAGGGGATAAAGACGGCGCGATTGAATTTTACAAAAAAGCAAAGGCGGCCGGAATCAAACCCATCATCGGCTGCGAATTGTATGTAAGTAAACGGGGCCACTTAGACAAACAACCGAATATAGATGATGAAAGATATCATTTAGTCGTCCTTGTCAAAAACCAGACCGGTTACAAAAATTTGGTTAAGCTAGTCTCAAAAGCTCATCTTGACGGATTTTATTATAAGCCCCGGGTTGATAAAGAACTCCTGCGAAAACATTCTGAAGGATTAATCGCTCTCTCGGCCTGTCTTGGTGGAGAAATTGCCCAAACTCTTTTAAATAAAGGAATGGAGGTAGCGGAAAAAATCGCTTACGAATACCAGGAAATTTTCGGCAAAGAAAATTATTTTCTTGAACTCCAGCAGCATCCAAACATCGAAGAACAAAATCTTGTTAACCCATTACTTCTTGAATTAGCCAGAAAAACAAAAATTCCATTGGTTGGAACCCAAGACTCACATTATCTAAAAACCGACGACGCTAACGCCCACGACATACTTTTAGCTGTCCAAACCAATAATCGAACCGATGACAAAGACCGCCTGACCATGAAGGCAGACGATTTTTCTCTCACCGGCCCGGAAGAAACCTATAAAAAATTCAAACTGATAAACGGGTTGGAAGAAAAAGAATTAAACCAGATTTTTGAAAACACTCGGCTGATTACTAACCAATGCAATCTCGAAATTGAACTTGGGAAAATCCAACTGCCTCACTTTGAAATTCCGCTAGACTTCAAAGACCCTGATGAATATTTAAAATATCTATGCTACGAAGGACTGAAAAATAAATCACTTATAGCAACGAAAGAACAAATCGAAGAACGACTGAATTATGAATTATCAGTTATCAAGCAGACCGGTTTTGCCACTTACTTTTTAATTGTCCAGGACTTAGTTAACTGGGCTAAAAACCAAGGCATTATTGTTGGCCCGGGCCGAGGTTCAGCGGCTAGCAGCTTAGCCGCTTACCTTTTGAATATCACTGGCGTTGACCCTCTTAAATACGGTTTGATTTTTGAAAGATTCTTGAATCCGGCAAGAATTGAAATGCCTGATATTGATTTAGACTTTGATGATGCTCGTCGTTATGAAGTCTTGGATTATATTTCTAAAAAATACGGCTATGACCATGTCGCCCAAATTATAACTTTTGGAACAATGGCTTCGCGAGGAGCGATTCGCGACGCCGGGAGAGCTCTTAGTTTAAGTTATGACTTTTGTGACAAAATCGCTAAAACCATTCCTTTTAATTTCAGCCTTAAAAAAGCGCTCGAATCGGTTTCAGAATTTAAACAAATGTATGACGGCGACAGCCAGGCAAAAAATTTGATTGATTCGGCGATGAAGCTTGAAGGCGTTGCCCGACATGCTTCTACTCATGCTTGCGGCGTAGTTATCACTAAAGAACCTCTAATTGAACAGGTGCCGCTACAAAAAGCTAATCCCACTAGAGGCAAAGATGCGCTGCGGGTCCTCACGGCCTCTAACGGGACAGGCGAAGATAAAGAAGAAAATGCCGTAATCACCCAATACGAGATGCGGGCGGTTGCAGATCTTGGTCTTTTAAAAATTGATCTTCTTGGTTTAGCTAATCTGACTATTATTGAAAACACTTTAAAGCTGATTAATAAAATTCACGGCTTTAAAATTGGTATAGAAGAATTGCCGCTAAATGATCCGGAAACCTTCAAACTTCTAAGAGAGGCGAAGACAAATGGAATATTCCAATTGGAAAGCTCGGGAATGAAAAGATATTTGAAAGAACTCAAGCCGACTGAATTTGAAGACATCTGTCTAATGATTTCACTTTACCGGCCCGGACCAATGGAACTTATTCCTGAATTCATCGCTCGAAAGCATGGCAAAAGAAAAGTCGATTATCTCCACCCAAAACTTGAACCAATTCTCAAAGAAACTTACGGCATAATGATTTATCAAGAACAGCTCCTTAAAGCAGTTCAGGCATTGGCTGGTTTCACTTTAGCCGAAGCCGATGTCCTGCGAAAAGCAGTCGGCAAGAAAATCAGGAAGCTTTTAATGGAACAGGAAGTAAAATTTATGGAAGGGGCGTTGAAAAATGGGACGCCGCCGGAGATCGCTAAAAAATTCTGGGCCTTGATTGAACCATTTAATCGTTATGGCTTCAATAAATCCCACGGCATCGCTTACGCCATGATAAGCTACCAAACTGCTTACCTTAAAGCCCACTACCCCGTTGAATTCATGGCCGCTCTAATGAATAGCCATTCGGGCGATGTTGAAAAAATATCATTTTTGATTGATGAAAGCGCAGCAATGAATATTTCGGTTATGCCACCAGATATTAATGAAAGTTTTGCCCTTTTCTCGGTTGTTCCGAGCGGAGCCGGCGAAAATCAAAAAATCCGCTTCGGACTCCTTTCAATCAAAAACGTCGGCGAGAACATTGTTAAGGCGATAATTGAAGAAAGAAAAAGAAATGGGAAATTTATTTCATTAGAAGATTTTATCAGCCGGGTCCAGCATAAGGATTTAAATAAAAAATCACTTGAAAGCCTGGTTAAGTGTGGGGCCTTAGATTCGCTTGGCGAAAGAAATACATTTTTATATAACCTTGAAGACCTGCTTTTATATGCCCGGGAATTCCAGAAGCACAAATCATTCGGGCAAGTAAGCTTGTTTGGCCCTATAGGGCGAGCCTCGGGCTTTAGCCAGACAGAAATCCAATTGCCGCCTTTGCGCCTAAAAGAAGCACCGGCTTTAAGTAAGTGGGAAAAGGTGAATTGGGAAAAAGAGCTTCTCGGTCTTTTTGTTTCCGAGCATCCGATGAAAGACTATCAGGAAAAATTAAGACTTGATTATAAAATATCAGACATAAAAGAAGTGGCTTCAAAGATAGGACAGAGTATAAAAATCGGCGGACTGCTTACCAGAATCCAAAAAGTTTTAACTCGCAATAACCAGCCCATGATTTTTTCCCAGATTGAGGATACTAATTCAAAAGTGGAACTGATTGTGTTTAACGACTTGATTCAAAAAAATCCGGCCTTATGGCAAGAAAACAATATTGTCGTCGTCTCGGGCCGGGTCAATGAAAAAGACGGGGTACCGAAAATCATTTGCCAAGAAGTGACACCGGTGGCGACATTGAGTTGATCTAAATAATATTGAATAATTTACTCTTGACTTACATTACACGTGTAAGATAATTAAAGAATGAAATTTGGCCAATTAAAAGTAAGAGAGAAAAGCTTTGTATCTAAGGTTCTAAAAGGTATGGCTATAACTGGGGCAGTTTTGGTTGCAGCCTCCAATAAACGCTTCTGGTTTAACTTTTACCTCAATCATAGTAAAGAATTTAATAAATATAAAAATCAAAAAGAAAAACAAAAACTTTATAACGCTTTACAATATCTAAAACAGAAAAAATTAGTGGATATCACTGAAAAACCGAATGGCATATTAGTTAAAATAACTACTAAAGGATACGAAATTATTGAATTTTACGAGTCCTTAGAAAAGATTAAGATAAAAAAACCGCAAAAGTGGGACAGAAAATTCAGATTGGTAATTTTTGATATCCCAGCTAAAAAACAAGGTGCCCGAGCCGCTCTTCTCCAAAAGTTAAAAGAAATGGGATTTTATATGCTCCAGGAAAGTATCTGGGTTCACCCATACGATTGTATAAATGAAATAGCTACTCTAAGGAAATTATTTGAAATAGAACCGTATGTAAAAATCATGACCACTCAAGCAATTGAAGAAGAATACAAATTACTAAAGCATTTTGAACTCTTGAGTTAAATTACACGTGTAAGATAATTAAAGAGTGGATAAAAAAGAGGACGAAAACGAAAAGCCGCTGGGCGAACCATGCGGCTTCGGGAAAAATGACTGAGACATTCACTCACCATTCGTGAACTTCACGATACAACTTCGTGTAGAAATGCTCGGGTCGTTTTGCTTCTCTTTTCCGGATATTCACAATATCCTGTGCAGATTGAATAGCTTCTCGAACTGTGTTCTTCTGAAACTGAATACGGTTTTCCTCTTTCCCCTCTCCGTAAATCAAGAGATAATCTCTATTCATTGTTCCTCCTTTGTGCTAAAACCAATAAACCACACTGCAAATTATTTGTAAATATAGCTCTGCTTTGTTATTATTTTTTGTAATGAGCGAATCTAAAGATCATCGGGAGATTGGACGGGAATTGGATCTTTTTAGTTTTCACGAAGTGGCGCCCGGAGCGCCGTTTTGGCACCCGAAAGGAATGATAATTTACAAAGAACTTGAAAAATTCATCCGAGAAGAAAATGAAAAAATGGGTTATGGAGAAGTAAGCACTCCGATCTTAGTAAAAAAAGAACTATGGGAAAAATCTGGCCACTGGGAGAATTTCCGAGACAATATGTTTCATTTCCAGATAGGCGAAGAAACTCACGGTCTCAAACCGATGAACTGTCCGGAAAGCGCTTTGATATATTCTAACACCGTCAGAAGTTACAAAGACTTACCTTTACGCTTAGCTGAACCAACTGGCAAATTACACAGAAAAGAAGTCTCCGGTTCAGTTCGCTTTGAAAATCCATGAAATGTTTGGATTTAAATCATTTTTCCGTTTAGCAACCAAACCAAATAAAGCCACCGGTTCACCAAAACTTTGGGAAGAAGCTGAAAAAAGACTAGAATCAGCATTGAAAAAAAGCAAAGTTAAATATGAAGTCCGCGAAAAAGATGGGACTTTTTACGGACCAAAGATTGATATCAATGTAAAAGATTCTCTGGACCGCGAATGGACTATAGCCACTATTCAGCTTGATTTTCAATTATCCGAAGGCTTTGAACTGGAATACATAGATAAAGACGGCTCAAGAAAAAAGCCGGTAATAATTCATCAGGCAATGTTAGGCAGTTTCGAAAGATTTATCGGGATCCTAATCGAACATTTTCAGGGCGCTTTTCCGCTGTGGCTGGCGCCGGTGCAAACGGTTTTGATTCCGGTTTCGGAAAAACATGAAAAATTTGCTGCAAAAATTTATGAAGACTTAAAACAAAACGGAATCCGGGCGGAAATTTACGAATCCGGAGAAACCCTGCCCAAAAGAATCCGCGAAGCCGAAATACAAAAAATCCCCTATATTTTAGTTGTCGGCGAAAAAGAAGAAAAAAATTAGAAATAAAATAATAATCTTGGTAATTATAATCGCTGTAGCGGTAGCGACATTTTTTGTTTGGAATAGCCAAAGAGATAAAGGCCCGCAAACCCAAGAAGAAATCCAAAGAGAAATAGAAAGAATTAATAAAATTTTAGAACAAGTCCAGGAAGACAAAAGAAAATCAGAAAGCGGCAAAGTGGCTTGCGTTCAAGTTTACGACCCGGTCTGCGGCTCTGACGGCCGGACTTATTCCAACTCCTGCTTCGCCGGGGCTGCCGGAGTAGAGATAGCGC
>VMGG01000029.1 GCA_007376425.1 Parcubacteria group bacterium Gr01-1014_2
TTTTAATTCTAAATTCAGGTTTTTAATTTTTTCTTTGGCGATTACTGTAGGCGTTTTTGGGACAGTTGATTATTTCCAAAGATTTTCTGTTGTGTCTGAAAAAGATATTTATCGGCAAAGATACGAAGCGGTTTTTGACTGGTTTAATAAAAATACTCTCAAAGATTCGGTGGTTTATGCCAATGAAGAAATCTCTGAATTAATCCCCGCCTATACCTCTAATAATGTTTTTTACTCACGCTATGCTAATTTATTTATAATGCCTGATAAAGAAGTAGAAGATAGATTTATTCTCAATAATTTTTTTGAAGAATTTGATAAAGACTTTGTGATTAAAAATGAAAGAGCGATTTTCGGCGTCAGATACATTGACCGATACGGCGATGCTGTTCAAGCTAATAGGTGGCGAAAATTATTCAGTCTTAAATTAAAAGATGAAACCCGTCTGCCTGAAAATGAAATTGAAAAAGTTTTAACCCAAGCCGGAGAAATCCAGAGAAGCCCGTTTGATAAAAGTTTGAAAAAATACCAAGTTGATTACTTTGTTTGGGATAAAAACAAAAATCCAAATTGGAAGTTGGGGAAATTTAAATTAAAACAAGTATATAATTTTGATGATATTTATATCTTTGAATTTAATGATTAAGAAAGTATCCATTATTATTCCAGTATTTAATGAGCGAAAGACCATCAGTCAGATAATCAAGGCCGTCGAGATGGTTGATTTGGGTCCGGCTGAAAAAGAAATCATTATCGTGGATGATGGGTCCACGGACGGGACAAAAGAAATTCTTCGTGGATTAGAGAAACGCCACCGCGTTATCTATCAGCCTAAAAATATAGGCAAGGGAGCGGCATTACGGCGAGGCTTTCAAGAAGCGTCAGGAGATTATATATTAAATCAGGATGCGGACTTGGAATATGACCCAGTCGATTATGTCCTTCTGACCAGGCCCATAGTGGATGGTATTGCTGATGTTGTGTTTGGTTCCCGTCACCTTGATCCGGCAAAAAATAAATATGTGTATAAAAGGTATCTTTGGGGAGGATTGTTTCTTAATTTCGTTGTTAACGCGTGCACCGGTATCGGGATAAACGATATTTTTTCCGGCAGTAAGCTGTTCCCACGTTCGGCGTTAGAACGTATTTCATTGACTAGCAACGGTTTTGAAATTGAAACCGAACTGGCCATAAAGTTAGTGCGCGCCGGATACAGAATTTTAGAAGTTCCAATTTCATATAAAGCGCGCCGGATTGAAGAAGGCAAAAAAATACGTCCCATAGATGGTATAAAAATTCTAAAAGCCGCGATTAGAAGTCGATGGTTCGACCCGTTCGATAAAACTCAGGGTCGCCCTGAACAGAGTTGAATGGGCGACTAGCTCACCATAAATGGTTCAGATAAAAAAACACAAACTTATTGCGATTATACTACTAATTGGTTTTATCGCCACTGTTTTGTATGCGTTTTATTTTCATATAAAGCCGTCGGTTGACGCTAAAGCTTATGACAGTATCGCCTTAAGCCTTGTTCAGGGCACTGGCTATACTGAAACTACGAGTTCAGTGCCCGATTCGGCTATCGGACGTCTCGGTCCGGGATATGAATTTTTCCTGGCGGCCATATATTGGGTTTTTGGGCACCATTTCTGGATTGTTTGGCTCATCCAATCTATCTTACATACTGTCTCCGCTTTTCTGGTCTATCGTCTCATCCGACGGCTCTATACCGACCGGAACGCAGAAAAGTTCGCGGCCTTAGGCGCTGGTTTTTATATTTTCTTCATTGATTTATTGGAGTTTCCGGCCATGCTTCTGACCGAGACCCTCTATTTGTTTTTAGTTTTGTCCGGGATTCACTGCGCTCTTTCAATGTGGGAAAGGCCAGCTTTGCGTAATGTTTTGGCGACCAGCGCGCTTTTTACTCTCGCCCTTTTAGTTCGTCCGCCAGTTACCATTTTAATGCTGGTGGCTTTTGGGTTTTTAATGTATAGACGGCTGTGGCGTTACGCGGCTATTTTTATTATTACGGCGGTGATTATCCTGACGCCCTGGACGGTGCGCAATTATCTAAAGTATCAGCGATTCATTGTTACCAGCGCCATTTTGGGTTATGACATTTGGGTTGGCAACAGCCCTGATTCAAAATATATCGGAGAATTAACCGCGACCGAAGAGATTGATCGTTACACCGCGGAAGAAGGTCTCTTTGCCGCGAATGAAAGAGGTACAAGGGAAGTGCTGAATTTAGCGCTAAGACATCCTTGGGAGTTTATTAAACTTCAGTTTTTTAAGACCTCAATTTATTTCAGCGCCGCAAGGCCGGCTGCGTTCTGGTTCCACTTATCAGGAGCTTCCCAATTAGTAACCATTATATTTTCTAGCACTTTCGCTTTTGTCATTTTTGTATTTGGGCTTTCCGGTCTGTGGCTATATATAAAAAGGCGCGATCTTATATCGCGGATGATGATATTAGCCACGCTGGCGGCGCCGGCCGGAATTATTTGGATCGTGGCCGAAACACGCTATCGGTATCAGATTTATCCGATGCTCATAATTCTGGGGGTATTATTTCTCGCAGAATTATTAAAAGATTGGCGAAAATATAAGACTACTATTATTACCGCCGCTGGCATTATCAGTATTAATACAGCTTTTGATGCGATTACTAATATTCCTCGGGTGCTTGAGAGATTCCATCGCCTATTCTTATGAATCCCCGCCCAACCGTCATCATTACAGGAAGCAGCGGGTTTGTCGGATCAGCCCTGGTTTCTTACTTTTTTAAATTAGGATTTCAAGTGAGGGCTTTCCAGCGCCGTCTGCCTAAACAAAGCGACCCTCCAGCCGCCTATTATTCTTTTGATTTAGCCGAGGTTAAAGATCAAGGATTTGCCGGAGCTGATTATCTGATTCATTGCGCTTATCAGTCCATTATCAGTCGGCAAGAAAAAAAATCAGATATGAATACAGACATAGAAGGAACGAAAAAAGTTATTTCTCTTTCAAGAAAATATGCCATCAAAATAGTTTTTTTATCAACTATATCCGCTCACCCAAAGGCCGAGTCCTATTATGCCAGAAACAAATTATTGGCGGAAGGCCTGTTTGATACCAAGAAAGATTTGATTTTGAAGCTCGGGCTGGTTCTTGGAGACGGCGGCGGACTTTTTGGGAAAATCATATCTAGTTTGACTAATAATAAAATAGTTCCTTTGGTTGGCGGCGGGCGACAGCACATTCAAACCATAGCCCTTGATGACCTTTGTCGGATTATCGAGATAGGAATTAATAAAAATATTGTCGGCAATTTTACTATTGCCCATCCTTCTATTATTACTATGAATGAACTATATCGGAAGATAGCCCGTTGTATTGGCGTCAAGCCATTATTTATACCGGTGCCCCTAATAGTTACCTATCGACTTTCACAATTAATGGAAATGATGGGTTTTAAGCTGCCGTTTACTTCAGAGAATGTCTTGGGGCTCAAAGATTTAAAAACTTTTAACACAAATCCAGACTTAGAGGTATTCGGATTGAAAGTCAAAGACTATAAAACAACATTGAATCAATTAAGCTTTTTATCTAATGCAAACCAGTAATATCCCCACAAGTTTTAAAAAGATAAAAGATGAGCCAGAATTATCGGTGGTGGTTTTATGTTATAAAAGTGGCGAGACACTGATTCCTTACGTGGAACAGATGGAGAAGGAGTTACGCGAGGGAGGAATGGATAATTACGAATTAGTATTAGTTGGAAATTATTTTCCAGGAACTAATGATAAAACTCCTTTGATAATTCGCAAGCTTGCAGAAAAGAATCCCAAGATAGTTCCAATAACATTAGAGAAAAAAGGAATGTTGGGTTGGGACGTGATAATGGGATTCAAGGCAACTAACGGGAAAGCAATTGCATTTATCGATGGAGACGGGCAGATGCCGTCTCAAGACATTGTTCGGCTATTCCGAGTCCTTAAAAGCGGTGAATTTGATCTCGTAAAAACATTTCGGAAAATGCGAATGGACGGAGCTTATCGAAAATTTATTTCTAATTGGTACAACATGATTTTTCACATTCTTTTTCCGGGGGCGTCCTTTAGAGATGTAAATGCAAAGCCAAAATTAATGACCAGGGAAGCATACAATAAAATGAATCTTTCTTGTGACGGTTGGTTTATTGATGGTGAGATTATGCTCGAATCTATGCGTTTGGATATGAATGTGGCTGAAGTGCCCACTGTTTTTCACAAAAATGAATGGCGGGGAAGTTTCATCAAAATATGGGCGATTTTCGAATTTTTGGCTTATATGGTTTTTTATAGGATTAAATACTGGTTTAAATAAAATGGAAGCGCAATCAATAAGAGAATACGAACAATTAGAAAAATACTATTGGTGGTTTGTCGGCCGCCGCCACGTCATAGAGAAGGTTTTAAAAAGATATTTTTTGGGCCGACAATTAAGAATTCTTGATTGGGGCTGCGGTCCGGGAGGCAATTTTCAATTTTTGGAAAAGTATGGCCAGGTTTTGGGTGTTGATGCATCAGATGAGGCAATAAGAGCCTGTGGAGAAAAGGGGATTCAACAAGTAATCAAGGCAGGTGATTTAAGTGAATTCAAGTCTGATATTAAATTTGACCTGATTACCAATTTTGATGTTTTGGAACATATTCAAGAAGACGACAAGTTCCTTTTGGATTTGCAAAAATTTTTAATCCCCGGCGGTTATGTTTTAGTCACGGTGCCAGCGTATCAATTCTTGTGGAGCGGACTTGATGAGCTTTTGGGGCACAAGAGAAGATAATTATACCTTATCTAAATTTACCATTTGGCACTTCAATAATAATTTTAGCTAAACAAAAGAGTTAGTTATGGGTTCAATTTATAGATTTTCCACTTTCCGTTCAATACGAGTGCGTAACGCTCTAATTGTTTTAATTGGGCGTCTGAGAGGGGGGCGTTTTCTTCATAACCGGCTGGCATAACCAATAGGTCAGCTAGCTTTTCCCGAGGTAGATCAAGGGGGTTAACCCCAAAAATGATTTGATCCGTTTCTCGAATATAGTGCATTTTTCTCTCCGGAGGGAGGAAGGCCGCGATATGCGGACTATTGAAAACGCCTATTGTCTCGGTTTGGTATTGAGCTAGGAATTTCA
>VMGG01000030.1 GCA_007376425.1 Parcubacteria group bacterium Gr01-1014_2
CGCCACTTGGTAATTCTTCACGGATAAGCATTTTTAGTAAAGTGGACTTACCCGCACCCGAAGGCCCAATAATAGAAACAAACTCGCCATCTTTTATTTCAAGATTAATATCGTCCAAAGCCCGATATGATTTCTGACTGCCGTTATAATCTTTTATGACTTTTTCGAAAGTAATCATTATTTTAGAAATTAGAAATTTATTCTATAAATCTATCTAAATCTCCCTCAAAAACACTCTCAATGTCTATTGTTTCAACCCCGGTTCTATGGTCTTTAACCATTTTGTAAGGATTCATTACATATGAACGAATCTGATTACCCCATTCTATGCCGCTTGCGAGTTCCGGCTTTAACCCGGAAAGCTCTTTAATTTTGAATTCTTCCATTTTTTGGATAAGTCTTGATTCTAAAATTCTCATTGCTTTTTGACGGTTCTGGGATTGGGAGCGTTCTGATTGGACTGAAACCGTCACTTTAGTCGGCATATGGGTTATCCTTATGGCACTTTCGGTTTTTTGCATGTGTTGTCCGCCCGGACCTGATGATTTAAAAGTTTCAATCCTTAAATCTTTTTCGTCAATTTTTATTTCTCCAGAGGCCGAACCTTCCATTTCCGGCAAAACCTCAACCAAAGCGAACGAAGTGTGGCGAAGGCCTTTGGCTGAAAAAGGTGAAACACGAACCAACCGATGGACTCCACTTTCTTTTTTCAAATAGCCATAAACGTATTTCCCTGAAATTTCTAGGGACGCACTCTTAATCCCTTCTTGCTCGCCTAGTGATTGATCCAAAACTTTCCAGATCCAGCCGCGACGATCCGAAAATTTCTCGTACATTTTTAAAAGCGTTCTTGCCCAATCCTGGGCATCAACTCCACCAGCACCAGAATGAATATTCAAAACTGCGTCGTTTTTGTCGTAACGATCAATAAAACGGAATAAAATCTCCAAATTTTTAATTTTCTTTTCCAGTTTTCCAAGCTCCTTTTCTGTTTCCTCGCTTTGCTCCAATTCTTCTATTATTTCGAGTTTTTCTTGTATATCTTTCAGGTCTTTTATTCTTTCTTTTAAAGAAGCGAGTTCCTGGACTTTTTTTGAAGCAGATACTTTATCTTTCCAAAAATCCGGATCAACTATTTCTCTTTCTATTTCGGCTATTTTTTTCTCGCTTTCAGAAACGTCAAAGACGCACCCCGATGTCCTGGAGCTTGGATTTTAAAATTTCTAATCTTTCTTGATAGGTTTCCACAATAAAATCATAACCTAAATTATAAATTCCGACAATCATTATATAAAGAAAGAGGCCTGCGTTGGGAAAACGAGGCCTCAATGGGTTTTTGTCCGCTGGGACGGACGAGAAAGGTTACGGTTTGGCGAAGTTGTGCTTCACCAGTCTTGGCTTCGGGTTATGGGGCAGCTGTGCTGCACCACGGAATGCCAATTTGTCTCGGCGTTTTCCACCAAGACCAAGACTTGTGTCGATCGGATCGACCGAACGATTTTTCTCCTTTGAAGCAGATATTGAAGGCACAGATTCTGGCTGCGGACCAAAAAGAAATTTCTTTGCAGCTTCTAATGCCTCCGGATCAAACATAGAACCCTCCATTCTACAGATGCGGGTTAACGAAAAAGGAACAAGTTTCTATGATAACAAGGGAGTAATTTTACGTCAAATAGAGCCGGCGGTCAGATTCGAACTGACGACCTGCTGTTTACAAAACAGCTGCTCTGCCACTGAGCTACGCCGGCTTACATCTTCAAAGCGGATGAAGGGAATCGAACCCTCGTCCGTAGCTTGGGAAGCTACTGTACTGCCACTGTACTACACCCGCAAACGCAGTTTCGCTTTATGGCGAAACCCCGGGAAATTTTACGTTCGCTTGGGGCTCACTAAATTTCCCGTTTAAGTGCCAAATCAAGGCACTTCAATCCACTATGCTAATCCCGCATCAGGAAAACTTTAACTAATTCCTTCAGTTTTGACAAGAAGGGATTTTCGTTCTTTTTTTCCATGGTTTCCTCTTTTTTCGCCTCATCTTTTTTATAAATAAAAACTACCTCTTCGCCTTCTTTCTTAAGGTTTAATCTCAAACGGGCCTGCTTTTCTAAATAGCTTTCGGTATTCAAATATTCCAATAACCCTTTTTGTCTCTCTTCTTCTTTCTTTAAATTACCAATTTGGCCCCTGATGTCGCCAAGCTGTTTTTCAATTTCCAGTTTTTGAGGCAATTCTTTAAAAACCAGCCAAGACAAAAATCCAGCTGATACCAATAAAACAAAGGTAAAAAATATTTGACGATTAAAGACCATTTAATATATCATACAGTCTGCGATGTTCTTCGCTAATAAAAAGTTACTAAGGATTTTAACTATCGTTATTGCAATCATGGTGGCTTTCAGTATGATTGCTTTTTATAGTTTACTTCTATTTTAACAAGCGAGGGAGAAATGAATAGTTGAAGAATTCATTTCAACCGAGCGAAGTTAAAATATGGATTCTCATCCATATTTTAACACAAAATTGGTATGGCTAAAGGAAAACAGATCCAATCAGTAAAAGGAATGCATGATATTCTCCCGGACCAGTGGCCTTCTCGGGATTTTATTTTTAAGAAAGCTAAAACAATATTAGAAGATTACGACTTTGAAAGAATTGAGACGCCGGTCCTTGAAGAAACCGAGCTTTTTGAAAGAGGCGTCGGCGAAGGGACCGACATCGTTGAAAAAGAAATGTACTCTTTTAAGACCAAGGGCGGTGACAGCGTCACTATGCGGCCCGAAGGAACGGCGCCGATTGTCCGAGCTTACATTGAACACGGAATGAAATCTTTGCCCCAGCCAGTCAAACTTTATTATTTGAGCCCGATGTTCAGGCACGAACAGCCGCAAGGAGGCCGCTTAAGGCAATTCTGGCAGATTGGCACCGAGTTTTTAGGAGAGTCAAGCTTTTCGGCTGATGCCGAATTGATTTTTATTTTATGGAAAATTTTTGAGGAAATCGGATTAAAGGATTCAGTAACTTTGCAAATTTCGAGCATCGGCGACTCTAACTGCCGGCCAGACTATAAAAAAGCCTTAAAAGATTATTACAAGAACAAATTGAAAAAGGTTTGCGTACCTTGCCGGGTTAAATACAAAAAGAATGTCTTTAGGATGCTTGACTGCATCCAACAGGAATGCAAAGAAATTTCTGCCAAGGCCCCCCAGATTTTTGATTTTCTGGATGATGAATGCAAAACCCATTTTAAAAATGTCCTGGAATTTTTAGAAGAGGCTAAAGTCCCTTACATCTTGAATCCTTATTTGGTCAGAGGCCTCGATTATTACACCCGAACCGTATTTGAAATCTGGACCGAAGAAGACAATATTGCTTTGGCCGCGGGCGGAAGATACGACAAATTAATAGAGACTCTGGGCAGTCAAAAAACCGAAGCCGCCGGCTGGGCCATCGGCATTGAAAGAGTGGCGGAATTTTTGAAAAAGAAAGAAGTTAAGATCCCAAAAGCGAAGCCGGAGCCGAAAGTCTTCCTGGCCCAGCTCGGCGATTTGGCCAAGAAAAGAAGCTTGATTATGTTCGAACAATTCCGCAAAGCCAGCGTTACTCTAAAAGCCTCTTTTACCCGAGACAGCATCAAATCCCAGTTAAGGATAGCGAATAAGCTTGGGGTCAGATTTACCCTAATTCTGGGACAGCGCGAAGCCCTTGATGGGACAATTATTTTGCGAGACATGGAATCGTCAGTCCAGGAAACATTGCCCCTTGAAGGAATCGTTGAAGTAATAAAGAAGAGACTTAAGGAAAAGTAATTTAGTAGTTAGCCATTAGAACTTAGATTAGTAAACTAATGGCTAATCACTAATGGCTAATTTGATTTCAGATGTTTTCTGTAAAATTATCAAAGGCGAGTTAAAAGCCGAGGTCATTTACAAGGACGATGATTTTCTGGTAATTAAAGACATTAATCCCCAAGCGCCGGTCCACCTTTTAATAATTCCGACAAAGCATTATTTTTCACTTGAAGATTTTATGGAAGAAGGAAATCCAGAACTTCTTGGGAAAGCGCTTACAACCGCCCATAAAGTCAGCCATCAAGTCGGCATTTCCGAAAAGGGATACCGCTTGATTTTGAATGAAGGCGAATACGGAGGCAAACTAGTCCCCCACCTCCATTTCCATTTATTGGGCGGTAAAAGGCTGGGGCCAAAGATTGTAAAATAATATGTGCGCCGAAGTTTATCGAAAACCTAAAGAAACCATCCCGTCCTTAATCAGACGGTTTTCGCGCGCCGTCCAAGCCGGCAAAATTTTGGAAAGAGCAAAAAAAAGACTCCATAGCCAGCGAAAAATATCTGAAAGACAAGTAAAGCAAAGAGCCATAATGAGAGAGGCTTTAAAGGGCTTAAGGAGAAAACTAGAAAAGCAAGGCCGCTTTAGCGAAGAACTATTTGAAAGGGAAAAGAAAAAAATCAAAGAAAAATTCGGATTTTAAAAAGCCTGTATCGGCAACACCAACTGCCCTACCTTTGGCAATGCCTTTCAGGAAACGCTTGGCCTCGTACAACTTTAATAATTCTGTTGGCTTCCTGTTTATCAGAATAAACCCTCACTCCTCGTTCGCCTCGCTACAAAGATTATCTTCTCATAACGGCTCGGCTCGCGAGGTTCCTGAGAAGGCATCGCCAAACGGGCAAGCAGATACAAGAATTGATGTTGCCTCATGGCTTTTTTATTTTTTATAAAAGAAAACAGCCGGCTTGCGCTGGCTGTACCAATCAATGGATTGGGATTTTTGCCTCACGTTGAACGGCAGCAGAGTCTCATTCACGCATGGAACGAAGATGTCTTCTTTCGTTTCCAACGTGATGCTGTACTCCTCGACAAGATCGTCGAGGTCCGAGAACCAACCGTTCAGATACTCAAACGGGTTCTTCGTGTCGTAGCTCTGGCCGAAGAGCGCCGCCCCTTTCGTGTTCACGAAAAGGAACGTATTCTCGATCGGCATGAGGATTCTCTCCTCGGTCCACTGCTCATTCCGACGCGCCTTACGGGTCTGCTCTCGGCAAGCCTCGTATTCGCTCGGACGAACGACCGCTGTAATTCCAGCGACCGTCTTACAGTAGAGCTTGAGCGGATTCTCCTTGATCCACTGTTGCCGACACTCAGAACGCTCGACGTTGATCCCGATCTTGCGCTCCCGTTCGACTTGCTCTCTCTCTGCTCGTTGTCGTCCTCCGACCTCCACTCGCTCTCGACAGTGGGCTCTGACCTTAAACCACAAAATCGGAGCGAGGAAGAACTCGGCGACAGAGATGAGGAATCGGAACGGGCTTAGTACTGCCGAGCTGGTTTCTTTTATTTTTATTAACTCAAAAACCTTGAAAAATCTGTGTTTTTTTAAACATTGACAAAAGCTAAGTCATCGTCTATAATATAGTTATCAAGCATGGAGCTTTGTTAGTCTCTACCAATACAGGTGAAGTCGCGGGCTACGGCACCGGATTACTACTGCAATGGAATGAGATGGCTCCTACGGGAGCGGAGGTGTAAGATGGAGTTCTTTTACATCGTGACCAGAATCCTTCTGCCGCTGATTGGGTTCGGAATCTATGCGTTCGTTTTCGGCGGGGCCACTTACCTGTTTCACACGGAGATCTTGAAACCGGGTCTCAGTGGCAGAACATGGATGGTGTGGCACAAGAGTCCATTCTTCGTCAGATTCCCGTTGGGCAATGCCTTCTCAGGAACATCCGGAGCCGAGCCGTTAAAAGGAGATGTTTTTTGTAGCGAGGCGATGGATGAGCGAGGGTTTATTCTTATAAACAGAAGATAAGATATTTACTAAATCAGTATGAGGCCGAGCGTTTCCTGAAAGGCATTGCCCAAGAAAGGGCTTAGCGAAGCTATTGCCGAGCGCAAGCTTTCTATTGTATCTTTTGGATAATCTATGTCCCTCAAACAAAAAATCCAAGAAGATTTGAATTCAGCCCTGAAGGCTCGTGAAAATTTGAAGCGGGTAGTTTTGAGTTCCCTACTCTCGGCAATCCATAATAAAGAAATAGAGAAAAGAACTATCCAAAAACTTCAAGAGGCTGCTGAATTAACCGACGAAGAAATCATCAAAGTAATCCAAACAGAAATCAAAAAAAGAAAGCAAGCGATAGAACTTTATGAAAAAGGCAATCGGCCGGAGCTGGCGAAAAAAGAAAAAGAAGAAATGGATATTTTACTCAAATACATTTTAATTTAGAATAGGTTTAATGCGACAAAATATCATCGCGGGAATTGACATCGGCAACTCTACGATTAAAACAGTCATTGCCGAACTCAAAGAAGAATCAGGCAAGCCTCAAATTTTAGGCATTGGTTTAAGCT